>JBFFDV010000151.1:0-6563 GCA_041559215.1 Anaerolineae bacterium
CCCCATTGACACGAACCAGGGCACGAAGGCCCTGCGAGCGGGCAAAGTCCGCCAGTTCCTCAGGACTGACGTTTTTGTCTTCCTTGTCGGTCCTGAGGGTGACCCCCACATCTGCCTGAGTCAACGTGCTGCCACTATAACTCAGGACCATGGCCAGCGTCGCCGGACCGCAGTTGTTCCACGTCTGCCAGGCGTGGGCAAAGCCGATCAACTCGACCGCTTGGGCCGCCGGATGATGAACGAGCGTTGGGTATGGAGTGGTGGTGGATGTCCCTGTGGGTTGTTCGGTCGGGGTGGACGGAGGTGAGGGTATAATGGGGAACGTTCGGTTTGGCGTTGGCGGCGCGGGCTTTGCCGCGTCGGGTGAACTGCCGGCCGGTTTTGTGGCTGGAGTGGGCAGCGGCGTGGGAACGAACGACGGATGGGGCCGGTATGTGGCTAACTCGGCGCGCACGCGCAGGAGTAGACCCTCTGCCCCACCGTAGCGCGCCCCCCCTATGCTGAACACCAGCCCCGCGGCAATGCCCAAGGCCAGAGCCGTTGGAAGAAGGAGCCATTTCATGCCAATTCCCCACTAGCTGACAGGTGCGTCCCAAATCAATAGAGCAGATATCTTGTGGGAACGACACCCTTGTGGCTGATCCCTGCACCTGGCAAACGGCAGGAGTTGGTATATCACAAGTCCTGTGTGAATGCACAGGCTGGCAACCCAAAACCGCATTTTCATCGTGGAGAGGTACCAGCCCGAAATCCCTACAATACTGGGATGCAGCCCTAGCTGAACCTTACGCGCCCGGGCGATGGGGATGCCCCATCCTCCCCTATTAACAAGAAACCGCCTGGTTGCGACAGACGGGCTCCCGTGCCATACTGCCCCGCGCCGCGGTGCCCTCACCGCACACTGGCCAGTGTCTCGGGTTCGCTCAAACCGCGAGGCTTCTTCTTATCTTGACTTGAAAGGGATTATATCACGAGCGTGTGCATCTGTCCAGATCAGCTAATATGTGGGCTTGCGCATGCAATTAGCCACAAGCCCATATGTATCAATCGGCTCTCTGCTTCAGAGAAATATGAGAGCGGAGCCTGTAGGGTCTTGTAACATCAACGAGCACGGGTGGCAATGTGAAACGAGAAGAGACAGGGCTATCACATTTGGGAGCGGCCTGCACGAAACTCGTCGTTCTGACGAGCGTTAGCGACGAAGAATCTCGCTGGCGCTGGGCGTCAGTGAGATTTCCTTCGTCCTGGCTCCCTTCGGCTGGGCTCAGGGCAGGCAGGACAGGCTTCGCACCCTTCGGCTGCTACTAAGAAACAAACGCGTTTCTTGCACAATGAGTGGCGCGAATGCGCCATGGCAAAGCTCAGAATGACAAAAGCGTTTGCCCTACAAGAAGAGAGGCCATCCTTGACACTATTCGTCCATGCTGGTACAATGATCAGCAGTGCCTTGGCTTCTCAGAGCATGATCGGCTCGTATGGGGTGCTGCTACAGACTCGACGGTCGGTCGGATCAATGAAAGGAGGGTGTATGGAGCTTAGAGGCGGATGACGACTTGCCACTGTAAACAATCACATGGAGAGGAGGAACAGACGAAATGTGGATAGTAATAGGGATCGTTGCCCTAGCCATATCGTTCGCGATCAACTGGTACGGGATCCAGAGAATAACTGCAATGGAGGCGCGGAAAGGGAAGGAGTACTGGCTTAAGGTAGGCCTATTCTACGTCCTGATGTTGCTCGGCATGCTGGCACGAGAAGCGTACAACATGCTGGTCAGTGGCAAGCCATTCAATGGGGTGAGTATAGCCATAGCCGCTATTGTGTCTCCCATGATCTTTGGTGCCGTGTACGGCAGTATCGGCAGCCTTGACATTGACGTGCCATCTATAGTTCTCGCTTTCCAGAATGGCTTCTTTTGGAACTCGATTTTCGAGGGCCTCGGGCCAGAAGTATCAGGATCATGAGGTGCCCCGGCTGTTACAGGGGCTGTCCGCAGCGGGACAGCCCCTTCCTTTGTCTGGACGGGTCGGAGTTGGCAATGTGAGTCAACCCAGGCGCAAGACCCGCTGCGGCTCCATCTCCTTAGACGCACACTGCATGCCCAGGCGTGCGGATACTAGCTAACGGGAGGTACGCCCAACTACTGCAGGCATCGCTCAATATCTTTGTCGGAATACTTCTTACCCCGGGCCATTTCTTCACCTCCTTGCCGCACCAGCGGCAAAACGCAAAAAGGCCGCCGACCTCCCCACTTAGGGATAATCGGCGGACCTTCCCACTGTTACCGCTCTGCCCCACTGGGCTATACAATTGATCTTAGCTATACTATCGCAGAGACGCAAAGTGCGTCAAGCTACTGCCCACAGAGGATCGTCCGCCTCCGAAATGCCGACTCTCTCCACCAAGCCCTCATCCTCTAAGATGTCTAAGGCTTCCTCGATTACATGCCTATTCCAGCCCATGCCTCGGACAATGTCTCCTATGTCGATCTCTGGATTAGCCTTGATATACTCGTAGATTGCTCTAGCCTGATCTGTGCTCATTCAATCTCCCTTGGCTCTCTCATCTCCCGCGCTGATAGCCTCACCCATGCATCCTTGAAGTTCATGATGATCTCCAGTTGACTGTTACCTTGGGCCTCAGTCCCGCCCCGTGGTTCGACTATCTCCGCGATCACCGCGTCGGTGCGCTTGCGGATTGGCCACTGCCTCAGGTTCGGCAAAGCTGCGAGGCTCTTTCTGGTCCTGACTTCAAGCGAATTATACCACGAGCGTGTAGAGGTGTCCAGATCAGTTGAGGGGAAATGGACGAGGCCTGGGCGTCAAGGAGGAATATGTACGAGTCGTCTCTAGCTCTCGGGCACCATCATTCTCATGCCCAGGCGCAGGAGGGCCGTTGACAGGCTGTCATACAGAGGCTGCTCAAACGAGCTTCAGCGTCGGGTTCAAAACCCGACGCTACTTGACGCGAAACACGCTAAAAGCATGTTCAAGCCTCTGTCCTGAGCGTAGCCAAAGGACCGGCTTCCAGCCGGTTTTCAGCTTGCGCGGCGACTGGGCGCAAGCCCAAACATGTAGAGGGAAATGAAAGGCGAGGGGACACCCTTCGATGAACAGAACTTAGGGCAGACCCCACATGCTCCTCGGGATTTTGCTGCGCAACGCCGTTTTCGGGTTTCGTAGCGCAGGACTTCAGTCCGGCGCTTCACTTTACGTGCTTCCCAACGGCCTAGTAGGGTGCAGGGCATTGTTGTAGCACGCTTGTGCGGACCGTGTAGCACTGTACTGAACCCTCTGACCTGTCCTGAAGTTGGCTGCCAACGGCGCTGCACTCAGGCGATCCTGAGAACCTTCGCCCCCCGAATCTTTCGCGTCTTGAGCTCCACCAAGGCCTGGTTTGCCTGCTCCAGTGCGAACTCCTGGACTTCAGGCCTGATGGGAATCTCGGCCGCCAGTTCCAGGAACTCCCGCACATCCCTCCTGGTCACATTCGCCACACTCTTGATCTCCTTCTCCATCCAGAGATGGAGCGGGTAGTCCAGGCGCAAGAGGTACTCCTTGTCCACCTCCTCTTTGCGGATGGCGTTGATTACCAACCTTCCGCCGGGCTCCAGGTTCTTCAGGGCCTCAACGACCGGTTTCCACACCGGCGTCGTGTCGATGATGCTGGCCAGCTTCTCCGGCGACTCCTCTTCCGTATCACCCGCCCACGCAGCTCCTAATTCGAGTGCAAAGGCTCTCTCCTCTGGGCTTCTGGCGAACACAAACACCCTGGAGTTGGGATAGCGATGCCTCACCATCATCAGCACCAGGTGACCAGAGGCCCCAAACCCTGTAAGGCCCAAATTCTGCCCATCCTCCAGTTCAGTCAGCCTCAGAGAGCGGTAGCCAATCGCCCCGGCACATAGCAGGGGCGCCGCCTCCACATCAGAGAAGACGGCGGGAACGGGATAGGCGAAATCCTCTCGCACGGTCATGTACTCCGCATATCCACCATTCACATCTCTGCCCGTGGCTTTGAAGTCTGCGCAGAGATTCTCATTCCCTTCCAGGCAGAACTTGCACTTGCCACAGGCGGAGTAGATCCAGGCAACTCCAACCCTATCTCCGATTTGAAACTTACCCGCCTTGCTGCCAGCTTCTTCCACTCTCCCCACGACTTGATGACCGAGCACCACTGGCAGACGGGGCGGAGGCGTTCTGCCCTCAATCTCATCCAACTCGGTATGACAGACCCCACAGGCAGAGACCTTCACCAGGATTTCGTTCTCGCCTGGAACGGGGTCAGGCAAGTCTGTCAACTGGAGGGGAGTCTTGTTCTCGTCCAGGCTGCTAAGCTCGTTCAACAACATTGCCTTCATCTGGCTTCTCCTTATCCTGCCCCAGTGTCCTCTCTGCGCGCGACCTCTTCCGTAAACCCCTCCGATAGCCGGGTCGGCCTCGTCGAGGGGCGAGGTGTAGCTTGATCAAGACCAGGGCTATTCATTTGTGGAATGGCCCTTATGTTTTCCGCGGAAATGGACGGAAGGTAGCACGATGGAATCGAGTGCTGGCCCTGAGCATAGGTTTATGTCCTCATCCATGTCGAGACGAGGGAACTTGCGAGGGCACACCCCATCCCCGAGCTATGATACAAGAGAACAAGCTCGAAGGCAATCTTGAGAAGTGAGATCATGATCATCTAGGGGAGAAGTGCAAGGTCCCGCTGTGGAGGAGGAAGATGTATGAAGGGTGTGACAAAAAGCTAGACGACGCCAGCGGCGCCTCGGGGAGATTTGGCATCATGGGTGATGATTGGGAATGCTGAGCACATGGCAATCAGGCGCTTTGCAGAAATCTAGCGTTAGGTAATCCACCCCTTCATCTGGAGTTCCCCACAGGCCACAGATAGTAGGGAGCTCCTCTACCGGGCCAAGAGGAGCAATGATCATAATCACCCCCTAGCCTTTCGGTTCGCAGAGGAGCTCCTCAGTATGCACCTCCCCAAGATCAAACCTCGCTCACGCCCTGGATTGCACACAGGGCCACAGATGGCTTGAGCGCCTGTCTCTTGGGCCATCGACGCCAGGTCTTCAGCTTACATTACTGTTAACTCAGATCCATTGTTGGGCCCTTATCGTTGTATCTTATTCGGAGTTTGCCCTGTTCACCCCTCTTTATTCTGTTAAGCCACTTCCTGCAGATTGCCAGAGGGCTATCCCCTTCTCCGATCTCGATGCCGAGTTCTTCCAAGAACTCTCGAGCATCTTGGGGGTCTTCGTCAAGCACAAGCATCTCAAGCTCCAGCCGATCTTGTGGCTGGAGGGCTGCTGGCAACCTCGGCAGATATCGGTGTTTGTCTTGTTCTGTCATCGTGGTTCCATAGAAGGGGTTGGACCAGGCTCGCTGATAGCTGTGGGCTCAAGCCTCGAGTACCGCATAGGCCTCGGGTGACCGCAGTGGCGATCCGTTCGGGGATGAGGCCCAGTTCTTCGGCGTTGTCTGCTATGACCATCTGTGCTCCTTCATTGCTGTTTAATCCACCCGCGCCCTACCAGAAGCCAGAAATTTAGAAATCAGAACTATTCGAAAACCTAAGTCGACGTTGCGACCGTATGGTTTGGCCCCGAGGCGAAAGGTACAGCGTACTCCGCCATGAGGGTTATAGAACGCCCCACCACGCGCCACCCTGGACCCCTCCGCTTCAGGATCCTCGCGGCCATCATCCGCATCGTAGGGATAATCTTGGTACAGACTGCTCGTCCACTCCCACACGTTGCCCGCCATATCGGCCACCCCATACGGGCTGTCGCCCTGCCGTGAATAGTTCCCGACTGGCGTAGTATCTTCAATGCCCGACTCCTGGCTGTTGCATTTCCTCTTGTCGAATTTGTCTCCCCAGGGATACACCCTGCCGTCGGTGCCCCGCGCTGCCTTTTCCCATTCGGCTTCCGTTGGCAGTCGAACGGCCTGTCCTGTCTCGTTCGCCAGCCATTGGCAGTAGGCACGGGCGTCATCCCAGGATACCCACACCACCGGGTGGTCTTCCTTGCCTTCGGGAATGGAGCCTCCAGACCAATGTCGTGGAGCTTGGTGTCGTGTAGCATCAACGAAGCGCTTGTACTGGGCGTTGGTGATTGGGTATTTCCCGACATGAAGATAGCGGGCATCCAGGTCTACCTCGTGGAGCGGCTTCTCGTCCTCACGTCCCGTATCGCTGCCCATAGTGAATTCTCCGGGAGGGATGAGGACGAGTTCGATGCCTCCGACAGTGATAGCTGGCTGTTTCCGTTTCCTTATCCTGAATCGGTCCAAGAATCCCATACTCCCCCCCTAGCAAAAGGCCCGCCTGGTTGCGACAGACGGGCTCCTGTGCTATGCCGCCTTCGCCGGGTGCCCGCTTCACACCCTGGCTATAATCTCGCGTTCTCTATAATCGCGAGACTTTTTTCTTGTCACGTATTTGCAGAGATTATACCATTAATGAGCAAGGATGTCCAGACCGCGTATTCACTCATGTATGATGTTACCGAAGTGGTATAGTTCACTCAAATGATAATGTTACCGAGGGGACTATGCCGAACG
>JBFFDV010000152.1:0-6562 GCA_041559215.1 Anaerolineae bacterium
AGGCAACGCCCTTTACTCACCGAAAGTCCCCGAACTCTACGTGCTTAGCGACGAGTAGTCAAGCTTGCACAGTAGCGGAAAGTATGGTATAATATTAACTGCATAGTCACTTGCCTTGAAAAGTGGGGCATCCCCACTTTTCTTATTGTGGAGAGCGTAGGCAGTTGATCCTGACTTCAAAGGTCATGCGCTCTTGGGTGTAGGAAGCTATGCAGTAAAGGATCAAGTCGAAATGAGGACTGAATTCATCAAGGCTATAAATCAAGTATGTGCCGAACGAAAGCTCCCTGTGGAAGTGGTATTGGGTACGGTTGAGCAAGCGTTGGTTGCCGCCTACAAGCGAGACTTCGGTCCTGTTGAGCACGTCATGGCCAAGATCGATCCCTCCTCTGGTGAAGTCAGGATCCACACCGGCAGAGAGGTTGTTGAAACGGTCGAAAATCCGAGGGACGAGTTGGATCTCCCTGAAGCGAGAAAGATCAAGCCAGATGCCAAGTTTGGAGATGTCGTCTTCGTGGAGGCGACACCGCCGAACTTTGGCCGTATCGCAGCTCAAACAGCGAAACAAGTGATCCTGCAGCGCATCAGAGAGGCTGAGCGTGAAGCGCTCTATGAGACCTATACTGGGCAAGAAGGTGAGATAGTTGGCGGGACCGTGCAGCACATAGATGCCAGAGGCATCACCCTTGCCCTGGAGCGTGCTGAGGCTCTATTACCGCGGAGCCAGCACGTCTCTAGCGAACGATATCACATCAAGCAGAAGCTGCGAGTGCTGATCTTGGAGGTAAATAGGACCAACAGAGGTCCCGAGATCATAGTCTCGCGGAGCCACCCCGACTTGCTGCGCCGTCTCTTGGAAATCGAGGTGCCAGAGATCTACAATGGCCTTGTGGAGATTAAGGCTATCGCCAGGGAAGCTGGCTCCCGGGCGAAGGTGGCAGTAGCCGCCCTGCAGGAGGGCATAGACCCTGTTGGCGCATGCGTGGGCATGCGAGGGGTCAGGATCCAGAGCATCGTGAGCGAACTGAACGACGAGAAGATAGATGTGATACAATGGAGCTCTGATCCAAAGGAATTCATCAGCAAGTCTCTCAGCCCCGCCCGTCCCCTCGGCGTGGAGCTATCCGAGGACAGGGAGATGGGCAGGACAGCTATTGTCATCGTCCAGGACAAACAGCTTTCCCTAGCCATCGGTAGGGAAGGTCAAAACGCTCGCCTGGCAGCCAAATTGACAGGCTGGCGAATAGATATCATAAATGCCACAGAGGCGGCGGAGAGAGCCTTGCGCCGCGCTCAAGAGGAAGCGGCTCGAGCTGCTGCGAGGGCTGAAATAAGTGAGGAAATGCCCTTGGAGAAATTGCGCCTCTCAAAGCGCACCCTTAACACCCTTGCAGGCATCGGCATAACGGAACTGGGGCAGTTACTGGACAAGATGGAAGAGGGTGAACAATCTCTTCTGGACATCAAAGGCTTCGGGGCCAAGTCGCTACAGGAGCTGGAACAGACTCTCGAAGAGAGAGAAGTTCTGGCCATCCTGGGCAGAGAAAAGGAGGAAGTCCCTGAGGAGGTGATTGAGCCAGAAATCGAGGAGGTGGCAGCAACCCCTGCGGCAGAAGAGACCGTAGTTCCCGCGGAGGCTACTGAAGAGGCTCGCCCAGAGCCATCCGTCGAGGAGATGACGGAGGAAGCGAAGCCTGGAGAAGAGGAAGAAATTGAGTCAGCAGAGCCAGAAATGATTGCTGAAGAGGACGAGGAAGAAGAGCATCTGGCTAAGAAGAAACAGCGTCGCAGAAGATTAGTCTATGACGAGGCGCTTGGCGAGGTCGTCGCCCAGACGATACGCAAGCCCAGCAGGCGGCGCGAAGAGTGGCAGCGAGCGGTTGAGGACTGGCAAAGCGGCACTGATGATACGGAGACCTCCGCAGATGCCGAAGAAGAGGTAACCGACGATGCGTCGTAAGCATGTGCCCCAGCGCACTTGTGTTGCTTGCCGCCAAGTCAAACCTAAGAAGGAGTTGATCAGGATCGTTCGCTCGTCCAGCGGTGAGATAGAGATCGATGAAACGGGCAAGAAGTCTGGGCGAGGGGCCTATCTTTGTGCCAAGAGAACCTGCTGGGAGATAGCTTTGACCAAGAAACGCCTGGAACACGCGCTGAAGACCCAGATAACGATGGAGGAAAGAGGTAGTCTGTGGCAGCATAGCCGTTCGCTGCCAACTACGCCTGCCTGACATTAATATCGGTAGTTTGGAAGCCTGCTCAACACGGTCAGAAGATCTGAGCATCCTTATTCAGCTTCCAAACCCGCATTATGTGAACACATAACTGATCGTATGGATAGAGGAGTTGTATACGACTGCGAAGTGCCTTTCGAATCAAGTAGGGGAGCGATGATGGTGGGTCCATAGAGTTGGACACAGAACCCAGGCATCCTCTTCCAGATACCCCACCCTCCCCTCTTTGGTTCGTGGTGCGGACCGCTTTCGACGATTCAACCCCTCAGTATGCACCATCCAGGCACGTTCATAGCAGAAAAACACAGTCCTTTACCTCGATCGCCGCTCGTCTTCGCGAGGACTCGAGCGACGGAGCGAAAGCACCGAAAGGGAGACAGAACATGGCAGAGAAAAGCAGGGTAGTGAGCATACCAGATAGTGTAACCGTCAGAGATCTGGCCACTTTACTGGATGCCAGTCCCATAGAAGTCATGAAACTCCTTATCGCCAACGGTGTCATGGCCAATATCAATCAAACCATTGACTACGACACCGCAGCCATTGTGGCTACCGACTTGGGCTTTCAGATACAGCAAGAACTTCCCCCAGAGGTTGAGGAGGTTGCTCTACCCCCAGCACCAACCATCCCGGAGGAAGTACCTTTGCGGGACATCTATGCTCAAGAGGCCCCAGAAGACTTGAAGCCCCGTCCGCCTGTGGTCACGGTGATGGGACACGTAGACCATGGCAAAACATCCCTGCTGGACTACATCAGGCATACGAACGTTGTGGCCGGCGAGGCCGGCGGGATCACCCAGCATATTGGTGCTTATCAGTTAGAGCGGAATGGCCAAAAGATCACATTTATTGACACGCCTGGCCACGAGGCTTTCACGGCCATGCGGGCTCGAGGAGCTCAAGTCACCGATATCGCTGTCCTAGTTGTGGCAGCCGATGACGGAGTCATGCCCCAGACCAAGGAAGCCATCGATCACGCCCGAGCAGCCAATGTTCCGATAGTCGTGGCCATCAACAAGATAGACAAGGGGAACGCCGATGCAGAAAGGGTCAAGAAGCAGTTGGCGGACTACGAGTTGACCGTCGAGGACTGGGGAGGCAGTACAATCGCCGTGCCCATTTCGGCCAAACTAGGCACGGGGGTAGATACCCTTTTGGAAATGATCCTCCTGGTAGCGGAGATGTCTGACGTGCGAGCCAACCCTGATCGCCCAGCTATGGGAACTGTCATTGAGGGGCAACTGGACAGAACCAGAGGAGCTACAGCAACCCTGCTGGTGCAGAACGGTACCCTTCGTGTAGGTGATTACATAGTGATAGGCGAAATACGCGGCCGCATCCGCGCCATGTTCAACGAAGCGGGCAAGAAGATGAGGATCGCTGCCCCTTCTATGCCGGTAGTTGTGTTGGGCCTGTCTGACGTGCCTCAAGCAGGCGACACTTTCAAAGTGGTGAGTGATGAGAAGACCGCCCGAGCTCTGGCCGAAGAACGAGTTGAGCAGAGACGGGCTGAAGAGCAGCGACCGGTCAGAGCCTTCAGCCTAGATGACATCTATGCTCAAATGCAGGCCGGCGCGATAAAGGAATTGAATATCATCTTGAAGGCTGACGTTCAGGGCGCTCTGGAGCCGGTTGTGAATTCCTTGGAGAAACTGGGCGACGAAGACCTTAGAGTGAAGATCATCCACCAGGGGATAGGTAACATCACCGAATCGGATATCAGCCTCGCTATCGCTTCTGAGGCCATCGTGATCGGCTTCAATGTTCAAGCGGAACCTGCAGCCCGTTCCATGGCAGAGGTGGAAGGTGTGCAAATTCGCTACTATCAGGTCATCTACAAGCTGATCGAGGACATAGACAAAGCATTGAAGGGACTCCTAGAGCCAGTCTACGAAGAGGTGGTCATCGGTCATGCGGAGGTCAGAGCCACCTTCCGCATCTCCAAGGTAGGCAATATTGCCGGCGTATATGTGGAGGATGGCATAGTGAAGCGCAACGCTCGAGCAAGAGTCCTTCGCGACGGCGAAGAGCTATCTGATGGAGCTATCAGCTCCCTGAAACGCTTCACAGAAGATGTCGGCGAGGTGGCCGCCGGTCTCGAGTGCGGTATCGGTTTGGACAACTTCCAGGATTTCGAGGAGGGGGACATCCTTGAAGTGTACAGGAAAGAACGAGTGGCGTGATCCTGATTGATCTCTCAAGCTCGCCAATACGCCGCCTGTTCACTCGAGGGAAAGAGAACCATGGTTACTCGCAGACAAAGAAGGGTAAATGCATTGATTAAGCAGGCGATGGGCGAACTGCTACAGCGAGAAGTTGCGGACCCGCGCCTGGATTTCGTGATCATCACCGACGTAGAGACCAGCGCTGATCTGCGCCAGGCTCATGTCTACGTCAGTTTCCTCGGAGACTCCCAGAATCAAGAGGAAAACCTCAAGGTTCTGAGGAAGGCGGGGGGGTTCATCCGTCGCCGCTTGGGAGAGAGGGTTTACCTCCGTTATGTCCCGGACCTCACTTTTCACCTCGATCCCTCCGTGGGCCAGGGCCAGCGTATAGACAGAATACTGGAAGAGTTAGAGGACTCTCAGAAGCAGAGCGAAGAATGACTCAAGAACTGAAAGACCTGATCGACCGCGCGCAACGGATATTCATCATAACCCATGTGGACCCTGACGGGGACGCCATCGGATCCGCCTTGGGCCTCAGCCACGCCCTCAGGAAGATGGGCAAGAAGTGCAGACTGGCCTGTGCTGATCCTATCCCCAAAGCCTTCTCGTTCTTGCCTGGGGTTCAGGAGATTGGGACGCCAAGGATCAAGAACGAGGACTTGATTATCGCGGTGGATGTCAGCCATCCCGATCGCTTTGGGGAGGCCTACAAGCATATCCTTTCCTTGGGCATACCGATCGTGAGCATCGACCATCATGTGACCAACCCTATGTTTGGCACTGTTAACGTGGTGCGTACTGAGGCAGCAGCTACAGCGGAAATACTGTTTGGCCTGCTGAAAGACTGGGGGCTTCCCTTGGACCCCCTTCTGGCTACCTACTTGCTGACCGGACTAGTGACTGATACCCAATGCTTCAGCACTTCAAATACCACAACCCACGCTCTGGATGTGGCTGCGGAGTTGATGCGGGCAGGTGCCTCCCTGACCGAGATCAATGAGAATGCCTTCAAGAAAAAGGAACTGGCGACCCTACGCCTCTGGGGTAGAATTCTTGATCACGCACAATTGGATGGTCAACTTGTCTGGTCTATCAACACCTTGGAAATGCAAAATGAGGTCCAGGCTCGATCTGACGATGGGGATGGGATAGTCAATCTACTAACCACGGCCAGCGAAGCCAAGGCCGCGATAGTGTTCAAAGAAATGGGAAACGGCCAGATAGACATCAGCATCAGATCCAGGCCAGGGGTGGACATATCGCCCATTGCCGTCCACTTCGGGGGCGGGGGCCATCCCCAGGCGGCAGGCAGTATACTCGAAGGGGATCTGGAGCAGGTCATACCGCAAGTGTTGGCCAAGGCCAAAGAGGTTCTAGACTCGCGCGAAGATTGACAAGGCTGAAGATGCAACGTGGTGGCACGATAAGAGAATTCTGCCTCGCCTGTGAAGGCAGGAGCCTGGATTCTGGGTCAGGCCACACAGCCAAATCCGGGAAAGACACCATCGTTGGCATCCTGAACGTGGACAAACCTGTGGGGTTAACCTCCCATGATGTGGTGGATAGAGTTCGCAAGGCCTCAGGGATAAGGCGGGTAGGTCATGCGGGAACTCTGGATCCGGCGGCATCGGGTGTGCTACTCGTCTGTCTGGGCCAGGCGACACGAGTCAGCCAGTACTTGATGGCGGGCAGGAAGAGATACGACGCTCAGATACTCCTGGGAGTCAGCACGGATAGCGGCGATAGCGAAGGGAAAATAACCTATCAAGCCCCGGACGTTGAAATCACCCTGGAGCAGATCGAGCAGGCGCTGAGTCTCTTCTTAGGCCGCATCGAGCAAGTACCTCCGATGCACTCCGCCCTGAAGCACGAAGGAACCGCTCTCTACAAGCTGGCCCGCCAGGGGATCGAAGTGGAGCGAGCGCCGAGGGCGGTGGAGATCTATGACCTGGAATTGACCGCCTGGACCCCTCCCCTGTTGCGATTGGAAGTGGAATGCTCGAAGGGCACCTACATTCGAGCCCTGGCCAGGGATTTGGGCGAGAAGCTCGGCACCGGCGGCCACTTGCAGAGCCTGACTCGTTTGGCGAGCGGGTCGTTTACTCTGGACGAGGCGGTGTCGCTGACCACTGTGGAGGAGAGCTTTGTGCAGGGATACTG
>JBFFDV010000153.1:0-6517 GCA_041559215.1 Anaerolineae bacterium
CTAGCGCTCATTTCACACTGGATACGATATGGGGCTTGCGCGAACGGGTGGCGGAGCTGACCAAGGAAGATCGAGTGCAGGGCATAGTCATCACTCACGGTACGGACGTGATGGAGGAGAGTGCCTATCTATTGGATTTGACGGTGGACACCGATAAACCTATTGTCCTCACGGGGGCCATGCGCACTGTCTCAGAGGTAGGCTATGAGGGGATAGCAAACCTACTGGCTTCGGTACAGGTTGCGGCAAGCGATGCGGCGAGGGGTCTAGGGGCCCTCCTGGTGATGAACCAGGAGCTTCACGCTGCTCGCCATGTGACCAAAACCCATACACAGAGCGTGGATACCTTCAAGTCGCCTCCCTGGGGACCTCTGGGCCGGGTCGACGGGGATAAGGTGGTGGTGGAGCGAAGGATTGCTCGTCAGTATATCCCCTGCGCCCGACTCAATCAGAGCGTTCACTTGATAAAGCTGAGTGTGGGCGTGGATGACGGGTTGCTTCGCTATCTGATTGACAGGGGCGTGGCTGGGGTAGTCATAGAGGCTCTGGGCGGCGGCCGGGTGCCACCTTGGTGGATGCCGACCATCCGTGAGGCGGTTGAGAGCGGAACAGTTGCAGTTGTCGCTTCTCGCTGTCCCGCCGGGCGGGTCTATGACGGCTATGGATATGAGGGGGCCTATAAGGATTTGGTCAAGGCAGGTGCTGTCTTTGCCGAGGGGCTCAATGGGCAGAAAGCTCGCATCAAGCTCATGGTAGCCCTAGCTGAGCCCAGGGATAGAGATGGTATTCAACAGCTATACAGCGCGGGGGCTTAGAACCATTTCATTCGTAACTCGTCCAGAAAACCGCTTCCACTCACTTCCAGGATGGCCTCGTTGATCCGCCCCTGGAGGATAGCACTCTTCAGGGGCATAGCGATGACATAAGGATCATCAGTCACCGGGGGACCTATGATTTTGACCCCTCCCTGATCACGAATGAACTGGTAGGTGGAAACCACATCCATGATGGCGGCATCTACCTGGCCTTCTTTGAGCATCGCGAGAGCCTCATCGGGGGTGCGGTAGGGAAGCAACTCGAATTCCATCCTTCTCAGAAGCTGACGAGCCTCGACATCGCCCATAGAACCCAGTTCAACTCCCACCCTTCGGCCTGCTAGATTGTCTACTCCAACAATGCCTTCTTGATCTTCCCGCACGACCAGAACCTGTCCTGCGTTGAAATATGCATAGGAATATACGACGTCCTCGGTCAGACGGACATCGAAGGGCAAGGCTGAGATTATCAAATCTATCCTTTCCACCAGCAACGCATCGTAGAGGCCATCAAAGGAGATGATGACAAACTCGACGTCCACGCCAAAACGGCGTCCCAATTCATGAGCTAGATCAATGTCATATCCTAGCAGATTGCCCTCTTCGTCTATGTCTTCAAAGGGGGGATAGCTGGCATCCATTCCTACTCTCATCACACCTTGTTGTTGAATCCGCTCCCAGGTCTCGTCCTTGACCTCCTCAGGAGGGGTTAATAACACCCACAGACTTGCTAGGCCGGTCAGAACGGCCAGGATGAGGATCAGAGCCAGGCTCCAGCGCTTCTCTCTCTTACCCATTCGGCATTCCTGTCATTCCTCTGGCTCCATAAGCCAATCGGTGGCTCCGCGCGCATAATTCTGTACTTCCAGATATACCGGTTTAGCGATGAACCCTGGCGTGACAAAGGTATAATAGTCACGGAAGTTCTTTTCTGGCACGGGGGTGCGGAAGGACCAGATTATCAGCGCCTGGCACCACTCCCACTCTTTGGCCAGCTCATAAGCCTTGATTGTGTAGAGGATACGCTGATACGGACGCACCGCTTTTGTCCAACGAGGGTGGTCGTTCCAGCCCCCTTCGGTAATGACGATCTTCTTGTCACCATCGCCGTTGCGCGCCATGATCTGATGGATCAACTCTGCCCTGGAAAAGTTGATCTTGTTCTCAGCTGGTGGGTCATCCGGAGGAAAGACATAGCCATAGGCATGGATGGCCATGATGTCAAAATAGTCCTTTGCCCCTGCATCGTACATCCGTTGCAGGAAGATGAGGTCGCTCAGGCCCCACTCGTTCCCCTCCCGCGCGATGGTGGGTGCCAATCCCCCATTGAGGACGTAGCAGTCTGGGTTGGCCTCTTTGGCGCGGCGGTAGGCCAGCTTCAGCAGTTCGGTGTACGCTTCTGGGTCTACAGGGCGATAGCCCCACTCGAAACTGAGGTTGGGTTCGTTCCAGATGATAAAGTAGTTGACGCGTCCCTTGAAATGCTCTACGAAAGTATAGACGAAATCGGCATAGTCTTGATAATGTTCCTCATCCAGGTAGCGAAAGGTCGTATCCTTAGGACGCGCCCACTCGGGAACGAAGTCCAGGCGTGCCATGACCGTTAGCCCTTGGTTAACGGCGTGATCAACCACCATATCGGCGTGTTGCCAGTCGAACTGCCCCTTCGCTGGCTCTATGTAGCCCCAGGGAAAGTACTCCACAATCCAGGGGGCTCCCATCTCCCGGATCAAGGCCAGAGTACGTTGTATCTTCCATTCTTCCACCTCGTCGGTCAGGCGGGTGTGCACCCCAATCTTCGGATTTACCGTCCCAACCTGATGAGGAGGGCCCATGATGATAATGGGCCTGGGCTTGGCCCCAGCAACTATCAAAATGACAATTATGATCAGGGCTCTGACAGTGTATCTGGCGGTCTCTTTCCACCCTAGTCTTGGCACATTATCTTCCTGTATGAATAGGGGAGGGAAGGGCAAATGAGCCCTATCCCTCCCCATGCTAGCCTGAAGTTATATAGAATCTATTTCTGTTCAAGGTACCTGAGGATGCCCTGGGCGGCTTTGCGTGCGTCGGCGATAGCTTCCACGACGGTTGCGGGACCGGTTACGCCGTCTCCAGCAGCAAAGACTCCTCGAACTGAAGTTTCGTTTGTCTCAGGATCAACCTCGAACGTTTGCCAGCGAGTGGTCTTGAACTTCGAGTCTTCATCGAGCCAGCTGATGTCCGGGCGCTGGCTGATGGCTTGGATCATCATATCGGCTTCGATTGTGAACTCGGAGCCTTCAATGGGCACCGGCCTGCGGCGGCCGCTCTCATCAGGCTCGCCTAGCTCCATACGCAGGCATTCCAGGCCTACTATTTTGCCATCTTTGCCCAAGACACGTTTGGGGTTGGTGAGGAAATGGAACACAATCCCTTCCTCTTCGGTTTCCTCTATCTCTGCCTCTCCAGCAGGCATTTGCTCCCTGGCGCGGCGATAGACGATGAAAGATTCCGCTCCCAGGCGGCGAGCGGTCCGCACCGCGTCCATGGCCACATTGCCCCCGCCTATCACCGCGGTTCTCTTGCCCAACTCTACCTCTTTGCCCAAGTTGACATCCCTGAGAAAGTCTATCGCATGGATCACCCCTTCCAGATCCTCTCCTTCGATGCCCATCCAGCGGGGTTCATGGGCGCCAATGCCGATGAAGACGGCATCGTACTCGTTTAGAAGATCCAATGCTTCCTGCTCAGATCTAATAGGGGAATCAAGGCGCAGCTCCACCCCCATATCCAAGATTCTCTGTATGTCCTTCTTTAGTTCCTCGCGCGGCAATCTGAATGATGGAATACCCGCCCACAACATTCCCCCCTCTAGAGGAAAGGCTTCGAAGACCGTTACCCCATGGCCAGCTTTGGCGCATTCCCAGGCCACAGTTAGGCCTGCGGGCCCAGAGCCTATGACCGCGATCTTCTTATCTGTTGGCTTCCCTGGAGCTATGGTGTCCTCAGCGTAGTCGGCCGCTGACCTCTTTAGCCACGCTATGGCTAGAGCGGTGCCCTTCTTCGCCACCGTGCATCTATCCTCACAGTATCCGCAGATTCGGCCACATGTTGACGGGAAGGGGTGGTGCTCCAGAATCTGTGCCAATGCCTTATCGAAGTCTCCTTCTGCGATAGAGGCTATATACTCTTGTGGCTGTGAATGTAGGGGACAAGCCTCATTGCATGGAGCTTTCTTGCAGGCCAGGCATCTTTGGGCCTCTTCTATGGCCGCCTCTCTAGTGTAGCCCAGCGCGACCTCGTTGAAGTTGTGAATGCGCTTGCGCGCATCTTGCATTCTCATCTTGACCCTGTTGGGCTTCATCTTCTTCTTTTCTTTTTTCTCGGCCAAGATAGCCTCCTCGTGAATCAGTTGTCATCCAGCTCACACCGATGTTGTCAAACACCAGTCGAATATTATACATGGCTGCCATTGTCTTGTCAATTTCATTCTGCCCTGGGGCTTGCGCAGCGATTGGGCACAAGCCCCAAGATATCGGCATATGAAGGGAACCAGGAGGTACCCTTCGATCCGACGGCTGCGCTTAGGACAAGCTTGGCTCAGGGCAGGCCGCTTGTGCACCCTGGGCTCTTGCTGCGCAACGCGGCCGTTCAGTGGCTTGTCTGCACCTGATGCTCAGCCTGGTAAGGGTAATAGTCAAAGGGACAGTCGAACGAGGACGTCATACCTGGTGCGATGCGAGAAGGCTCGGTGTATGTGAAATTGGCGTTCGATATCCTGCCGTACTGGTCATACAGGGAGACGACCACCTTGACGTAGTAGGCACTGGCTGTCCCGTCGTTCCTTACTGTGCCGACCACGTGATACAAACCGGCTTCGTCGAGACGAGCGTAGCTGTAGGCAACGGTCAGGCCTCCTTCAGGCTGATCTGTCGTCACGCGGCCTGTCGCGCGCAGGCTGTATCTCTTCCAATCTCCAGCCTCTTCCCAAAGTATCACGAAGGGTGTTCTCTGTCCTGGGATGAGCAGATTCAGCAGGGCCGAGCTTGTGATGTCTTCGAGGACATTTCCGTCCTCATCGTAGAAGGTGATCCTCAAGCGGATCTGATCTACGTTGTATGGCAAATCATTGTGCACTTCTCCTACTAAGTGGAGATTGCCCAGATCATCCAGATAATCGTTGGTGCCCATAAGTCCCAGCATCATTGCCGACGGTTGGGGAGAGGCCGGCGGTGTGATAGAGACCGGGCGAGCAGTTGCGCTTTCTCTGACCGGGAGCGGAGCCACTATTGGTGCTATTATCTGACGCAAAGGGAAAAGGACCCAGGAATCGGTGGCTACCGCTATCTCTTTAGGAGAAGACTCATGCTGGCCGTTGAAGGTCGTGATTAGATAGCGGTAAGTAGTTGAAGGGCGTAGTCCGCGCTCGCTGTATCGGGTTTCACGAATAGTGGTCTTGTACCGATACAAGTTATATCCGAGGCCCATATCCCAGTAAATGCGGTAAATCGCTCCAGGCGTGTCAGGAGGTTCTTCCCATTCCAGATCAATCTGATCCCCTCCTACCGCGACGCCCACCACGTCTTGAGGCGGCGAAGGGACGGCGACTTGCGAGGGCGGCGCCGTAGGTTGGGCGGTCAATAGTACTGTTACACTGGCCGAAGGAAGCGAGATTGCCATCGGAGTCTGGGTGGGGCTTGGCGTACCGGTGGGACTGGATGTCGGCGTGCTTGTACTGGTAGGGGTTGATGTTGGTGTGCTCGTAGGAGTCTTCGTATAGGTAGGCGTTGATGTTGGAGTGTTAGTAGGAGTCTTGGTATAGGTGGGTGTAGATGAAGGCGTCCGCGTGTGGGTGGGAGTATTGGTTGGCGTCCTAGTCGCTGTAGGCGTCCTGGTGGGAGTGAACGTGGATGTCGGTGTGTTAGTTGGAGTCTCGGTATAGGTGGGCGATGATGTTGGTGTATAAGAGGGTGTAGTTGTCGGTGTGGCTGAAGGCGTCCAGGTGTGGGTGGCCGTGTTCGTTGGCGTGGGAACCAGTGTGACGGTGCTGGATGGGGTGAATGCTTGTGTCGTCGTTCCCGTAAGGATGGAGGTGGACATAAAGGGCCTTGAGCTAGCGCTCGGTATCGGACTGGGCGATGTGATAGTAGCCTCGGCCTCCACGGTGCCTTCTGGCTGCACAGGTGTAGGGGTGGGTGTGGAGGTGAAAGTAGGTACTATGCCTGCTGGTAGCGATGGGGTAGCAACAGATTCTGGGGTTGGGCAGGCCAGAGGGGAAGTCACGGGGGGCTGTGCGGCGGCGATGGAGGTAGGTCCTATCAACGCGGACTTTGGTGGTACCTCATAAATCATCAGCAGTATCAAGGACCCGATGACGAAGAAGTTAAGGATAGCCAGGGCGACGATGAGGAGCACCCATGACTCCGGTGTGAGCTTCCTCATCACAGATCGGGTCTGGAAACTTCTCTTCTACTCATTTCCAGGAGTTGCCGTCCCAAAGCGAAGATCGGCCCGAATAGTTTTATCAGATCTCTCCAAGGCACTTCCCTAAAACCCAAGCCAGGCCCATCCTTGGAGCGTTGGCGCACGATGATCAGAGCTAGAATTCCGCCCAGCGAGGCTCCCAGCAGGATCCCTGCCAATACGACCGGGTTCCAACCCTTTGTCTTCACTTGTTATCTCCGTCTGAATGCATATTGTAGACCTCTTCTGAGTGCTGC
>JBFFDV010000154.1:0-6480 GCA_041559215.1 Anaerolineae bacterium
GTCGCAAGTTTCTGTGTAATCATTGTCAGGCGGCAGCTATGCACCGACTGAGCCTAACGAACGCTAGTAACGAACGGAGGTGCATCCAGTGCAAGCAACTACAGTACTCCCCGCAAACTATCGCCGACAGTCTGCCTTCGACCTATCAAAGAATACAAAAGCTCTTCTTGGCGCGATGGCCTCTGGTATCACCTTGCTACTTGTAGTCGGCTGGTTGCTCGTGCAATTGATCAACCTTATTCGACCTACAGCACTGGAAGGTCTAGGGCTCCGCGACATTCTGACCACAACGCCTGAGGGTTCCACATCGATCACGATACCCTTCCAATTGATTGTAGATGGCGTCATCGCCTGCGCGTTGGTGATGATTACACATGAACTTGTGCATGGTGGATTCTATTGGCGGTACAGCGGCCAACGTCCCGTTTTTGGTATCAAGGGGCCAAGTCTTTATGCAGCGGCACCTACAGGGGTCTATTTTCCTCGCAATCAGTATCTCGTCGTGGGACTAGCGCCACTTGTGCTGCTGACACTCGTAGGATTATTGATGATAATGGTGGTACCGCTTGCAGCTGTACCGATCTTCATGCTCTTTATCACTTTCAATGCAGCTGGCGCAGCGGGTGACCTGCTAATAGTCGTTTGGCTCTTGTTGTCTTATTCACCTGACACACTGTTCCAAGACGCTCGCACCGGCACAATTGCCTATGCGCCAGAATATCAGCAAGACACAGTTAGTAGTTCCTGAAGGGGGGATTGTACTAGAACGCAATTCGGGCGGACGCTTGAAAAATAGAAAGCGGCCCAACAACTCCTGTTTCTCTACAGCATTTGACTACGGGAATTCATTCCGGCGTTAACTGCTCTGTGTCATCCAGGATGGCTTCTCGTGAGGAGGCCCGATGAGCTGCCCTGGCGGGCGGTACCAGCTCCGAGGGAAGGATGCGGCACGCAGCGCGCTCGCGGAAGAAATAGTTCCGCGCCCAGTTGATCAGCACCAGCAAACGGTTGCGAAAGCCGATCAGGTAGAAGAGGTGTATGGTTAGCCACAGTATCCAGGCGACGAAGCCGGTGAAGTTCCGACCGTACACGTGGGCTGCCGCAGCGTTCCTCCCGATGGTCGCCATCGTGCCCCGGTCCCGATAGTGGAAAGGCAGGGGGTCTTGTCCGGCTAACTGCCGCTCGATGTTCCGTGCTGCCCTTACCCCACCTTGGATGGCCACTTGGGCGACCATAGGCAGGGGGCGGCCGTCTTCCTCGAAATAGGCCAGGTCTCCGATGACGTAAACCTCTGGGTGGTCGGGCGCCTGAAGGGTGGGAAGGACCGCTACGCGTCCCCTGCGGGCTATCGGCAGACCCGAGGACTCCGCATGGGGGACACCCTGAACCCCTGCTGCCCAGACGGTCGTGCAAGCGGGGATGATCGTGCCATCCTGTAGCTGCAGCTCTTCCTGAGCGATGCGGCTCACCGCCGACCGCACTAGTACCTCAACGCCCATCTTCGCAAGTCGCTCTTGGGCGTAGATTCCCAGAGGTTCAGGCAGAGTCGGGAGGAGGCGGTCTGTCGCTTCGATGAGCACGATGCGCACCGCACTAAAATCCAAGGTCTGACAATCCTTCATCAAGGGACCTTGAATCAGTTCAACCAGGGCTCCAGCGCATTCCACCCCGGTTGGCCCTCCGCCAACGATGGCGAAAGTGAGCAGCTCGCGGCGCCGGTTCAAGTCTGCCTCGTGATCCGCCCACTCCACACAGCCAAGAATGTGGTTTCGCAGAGCTAGCGCCTCCTCGAGATTCTTCAAAGAGAAGGCGTACTCAGGGGCACCGGGCACGCCAAAGAAGTGGTCGACCGTTCCGGTGGCCAGGACTAGGAAGTCGTAGGGAATCTGTGGGCCGTCGGTCTCCACAATTCGCTGGTCGAGATCGATTCGCTTCACCTCGGCCATGGCGAACCGGGCGTTGGGTATCTTGCGCAGGATAGTGCGCACCGGGTAGGCGATGTCCCCTGGCTCCAGTTCGGCTGTAGCGACCTGGTAGAGCAACGGCAGGAATGTATGGTAGTTGTTGCGGTCCACAAGCAGCACGTCGACGGGCGACCGAGCCAGCGTCTGGGCGGTCCACAAGCCACCGAAGCCGGCCCCCAAGATTACCACTCGCGGTTTGTCATTGTCTGCCATCGCTTCCCTCCATTCCCGATCGCTCCTCCAGATGGTTCCCTTTGGCTTCTCTACCTTACCGGTTGTCTGACCACCGTCTTCAGTCTCTCCGGCGCGGTCCGGCGAAGGTCACTCAGGTATATCTCGTGATGTTTGCCCCTGAGTTCGTAGCCATTCTCTTTCGCGAAGGCGTGCAATCTTTCTATGCTTGGTTCTTCGGCTGACCAAGGACCGATGTGCATTATTTGCACCGCCAATCCTTCGTGAAGAGTCTCAAACCTTATCTTGGAGAGGGCGGGGGGATTTTTCTTCCTTTCAACCTCCTGGAGGGCCGCATCAACCAGATGTCCCGTCACATACTCGGGTTGCATGATCATCGCCGTCCACTTCCAGATGTCCTTGTTGTCCGCGCTGAACTGGCTCATATCATCGGTCCACCAGAGACCCTCAAGAGGCATTACGGTGTAATCTATGCCCGCTTCGCCCCTTTTGATCATGAACTTGAGGGCGTAGGAGACAGCATAAAGCGCTTCGATTGCGTCTTTATACTCCTGCGCTGTATTCGGATCGCCTCTGCCATCTATCATCAGGAAGTTCATCGGCGGCACATCTACAAGCACGACCTCTTTAGCGGAAGGCTTGTATAGGTGCTTCAGCTCTTTTTTGAAATCAATCTTAGGCATATGGATATTCCTTTCTCCAGACTTCCTGGCATAGCAGCTTTATGCGCCCTAGTCAGACTTTGAAAGCTCAGTCAGAAGCTCCGGCCAACTCCGCTGAGGTTGTGAATACCGCGTCCGGTAACTTATTCCTCAATCCCTTGCCCGATCGGCCAGTTGCGGATCGTTTCTGCTCTATGGTGGTAGTTGTTTTCCATCAGCAGGTGATGCCTGGCTCCGCCTATACATGATAGCAGACTTTAGACTAAATCACGAATCGGTGTATATCTGGGTGGGGCTATCTCCGCGGGTCTTCTCCTTGACGGGAGGAGCTGGGGGAAGGGGCGTTGCGCAGCAAAAGCCCGGGGAGCACGAGGGGCCTGCCCTGAGTTCTGTTCATCGAAGGGTGTCCCCTCGCGTCCTTCACACCCCCATATCTTGGGCGTTGCGCCTAGTTGCTGCGCAAGCCCTTACGGTGCTTATAGTAACTGGGACTCAACAAAAAATGGTGAGGAGCGATTGAACGCCCCTCACCACAGGGCATGTTCTCACTACTCGCCCGCTTCCTTCCCGATGTACTTCTCGGGATCTCTTTCGAAGGCTGCCTTGCACCCTGGAGCGCAGAAGTAGTAGGTCTTGCCTTTGTACTCCATCTTCGCCGGCGCCTTCTCCGGATCAACCTCCATATGGCACACGGGATCCATTGCCATCTTGCACTAACCTCCTTACTTGTGTCATCATGTCGATTGCAGGCAACACTTGCTTGATTGGCCGCCTACTGCTTGATCTTGTCCGCGAGCTGCTTCCCAATCTCGGCTATCTTGTCGTAGTCGTCAGCTGAAGGGGGGCCGTTGATCTCAAGTGCGCCGACTAGTTCCATCTTTGTCGGTCCCAGGATCTCGGCCGCCTGCTTGACGGCACCTCCACCCCAGCCGTAGGAACTGAGAACAACGCCATACTTCACCGGTGGGCGCAACGCTCTTACCAGGTGTGCGGCATATATGGCCACAGGGTGCATTCCGCCCAGTACCGTCGGTGCCCCCAGGACAATGGCGCGCGAGTCAACAAGGTCTCTCGCCACATCCCCTATGTCTGCATTGACCAGGTTGTGCAGACTGACCTCAATGCCCTCTCCCAGCAGTGTTTCCACCATGGCCCCTATCATCGCTTCGGTGGAGTTCCACATGGTGACGTATACGATGATCGCCTTTTCCTTGGTCTCCCCAGCGGTCCATTTGTGGTAGGCTTGGAGGATCCTTTCGGGGTTTCTGTGAATAGGACCGTGGCTGGGAGCTATGAGCTCGATATCCAGGTCAGCTATTTTCTCCAGCGCCTTCTTGCCCATTTTGCTGAAGGGCATCATTATCTCCCCAAAATACCTCTGGGCAAAGGGGATCAGTTCCTCAACCTCGTCGTCGTAGAATCCAAAGGCGGTGTGCGACCCCAGGAAATCGCAGGGGAACAGGACCTTGTTCTCGAGATAAGTGAACATGGTTTCGGGCCAGTGAAGGAAGGGGGCCTCGATGAACTTCAGGATTTTGCCACCGAGGTCAATGATGTCCGAGTCCTGCACTGTCGTTATCCTTCCCTGAGGCACCTGGTAATAAACCTGCGCCATCTTCGCGCCTTTTTCGGTAGTGACAAGCCGTGCGTCTTTGCTTGCCTCCATTACGTAGGGGATGGCGCCGGCATGATCGGGCTCCGCGTGATTCATCACCAGATAGTCCAGGTCGGCCAGGTTGGTGACCTGATTTACTTTGCCCTCCAACTCATGTTCGAACCCCGGATTTACCGTGTCGATGAGCGCGGTTTTCTCCTCTCCCTGCACAAGATAGGCGTTATAAGTTGTTCCCTGGGGAAGGGGGATCAGGGCGTCGAACACCCTACGGTTCCAGTCCTTCACCCCGACCCAGTGTACGCCTTCAGATATCTCAGGTACGTTAAACTTATGCATGTTCATTGCCTCCTGATTCTGTTTCCTCAATGTGGCTCAATCTTTGTACCGTTGGCCAGGCGGGTGCAGGGCGGAAGGGCCGATTGCGCTCAACTACTAGTGACCCCCTCTGCGGCTCTCACCTGCGCCACCCTATGTGCCCTGTCTATCCTTCTCCACCACCCAAACACCAGCAGGAGGTAGAGGCCATAGGCCAGCAATTCCAGTAGTGAGGGGTTTCCGTTATATCCGAATAGGCCCTTCAGAATGCTGCCGACATATCCTTGTTCGTGCAGCACGGGATAACTGCCATCAGGATTAACCGGTGGGTTGATGTCCCAAACGTGCTCTATCACCGTTGGGATGACTCCAGCCTCTTGAAGTTCGTGGACTCCTTGGGCCACCAATCCAGCGGCAAAGAGAATCAAGAGAATACTGGTAATGTTAAAGAACCTCTTCAGATTGATCTTCATTGAGCCTACGAATATGGCGTACCCTAGCAAGACGGCCGCCGCGATTCCAGCCAAGGCGCCGATCAGATTATTCTGTGTCGAGGCAAAGCTTGCTGCTCCCAGGAAGATGACCGTTTCTATTCCCTCCCTGAGGACTGCCACAAAGACCAGTGAGAACAGGCCAAATCTATGCGCCTCGGCAACCTTGGTGGCCACTTTGTCCTGCAATTCCGTTGCGATATGCCTTTGCTTCAGCATCCACAGTATCATGGTGGTCAACAGCGAAGCGCCAATGAGCATGACCACCCCTTCAAAAATCTCCTCCGCTCTTCCAGTGAACCCACCGGCTAGGGTGTTGAAGAGTAATGCGCCAACAATGCTGGCAAATACAGCGGAAGCAACACTTATATAGACGACATTGTTGTATTTCGTCTGCTTCGTTCTCGCTAGGTAGCTAAGAACGATACCTACTATCAAGGCTGCTTCCAGTGACTCTCTAAACATTATGATGAAACTTGCTATCATCTTCTTCTCATCCTTCCTCAAGTATTAGTATCATAGTTCACATAATCTGTTGCGGCATCCGCTCGTGGGTAAGAGCTCGAGTCGTTAACAACCGGTAGTCTGATCGATTTTTCACTATTGTGCTTCCATCCACGAGGTTCCCCGGCTTGGTTATTGTTGCAAATGATTATTATTACTAATAATTATACAAAACATAGTCCAATTTGTCAAGTTACCAACCTTAAAAAATTCGCTTATTTGGGGGAAGTTACAGTAACCTCAGCACAGCACACCCGTCTCAGCGGGGCTTCCCTCGAAGACCGTATGGGGCAACCCTAGCGCATCAGCACTATTTTGTCAGCACAGCTTCCGAAGAAGTAGCCCGACCCACCTTCCGCTACCAGCCTCACCATGTCGTCCCCATCATGGATGGCGATGCCGCCGAGGACGGTGACCCCACGGGCGAAGAGCGGATCGGGGTACATGCTGGCCGTAGGGCCGGCGACGATCACCTCCCGAGCGGAGGAGGAAAAGTCCAATAACGCATCCAGTGAGCGGTGCACGATGGCCGAACCGGAAATCACGACCACATCTGCCTCGCTCAGCACCTCTTCTGCCTCCTCCGCTGGCCTGTATAAGGCCATCTCGTCCGCCTTCAAAGCCTCCGGATTCTTCTCTACCACCCACAAGCGCCTCACCCGCCCCTTCAGCTTCTTGATGAAGGGAACGAACGCTCCGACCAAAGCGACCTCATCATCAGCGCTTATGTCTACCAC
>JBFFDV010000155.1:0-6475 GCA_041559215.1 Anaerolineae bacterium
GCGCCGATTGCAGTCGAGGCTGTTGCTGAGATCGAGGAGGAGTTGGAAGTAGCGGTTCAGCCCGAGGAAGAAGTGGAGGCTGTGGCCGAACTTGAGGAGGAAGCGCCGATTGCAGTCGAGGCTGTCGCTGATATCGAGGAGGAGCGGGAAGTTGCGGTTCAGCCCGAAGAGGAATTGGAGGTTGTGGCCGAACTTGAGGAGGAAGCGCCGATTGCAGTCGAGGCTGTTGCTGAGATCGGGGAGGAGTTGGAAGTTGCGGTTCAGCCCGAGGAAGAAGTGGAGGCTGTGGCCGAACTTGAGGAGGAAGCGCCAGTGACAGCAGAGGCTGTTGCTGAGATCGAGGAGGAGTTGGAAGCTGCGGTCGAGCCTGAAGAGGAATTGGAGGCTGTGGCCGAATTTGAGGAAGAAGCGCCAATCGCAGTAGAGGCTGTCGCTGAGATCGAGGAGGAGTTGGAAGCTTCGGTCGAACCGGAAGAGGAATTGGAGGCTGCGGCCGAGCTTGAGGAGGAAGCGCCAGTGACAGCAGAGGCGGTCGCTGAGATCGAGGAGGAGTTGGAAGTTGCGGTCGAACCGGAGGAGGAATTGGAGGCTGCGGCCGAACTTGAGGTGGAAGCGGCAGCGGCAGCAGAGGCTGTCGCGGAGATCGAAGAGGAGCCGGAAGCTGCGGTCGAGCCTGAAGAGGAATTGGAGGCTGCGGCCGAACTTGAGGTGGAAGCGGCAGTGGCAGCAGAGGCTGTTGCTGAGGCAGAGGAAGAGTTGGAAGTAGCAGTCGAGTCTGAAGAAGAATTGGAGGCTGTGTCTGAGACTAAGGAAGAAGAGTCACTCGAGGTAGAGGCTGCTGCTGAAACAGAGGAGGAGTTGGAAGCTGCGGCCGAAGCAAAGGTTGAGACCGGGGAGCCAGAGGTGGAGGAGAGTGCAGATCAAGAAGAAATAGAGGCTCTGGATTTGATCGAGGAAACGTGATCAGTTGTTCGGGAAGGAGAACGATGTGTCTGCTATGAAGAGGTTCGCATTTATCACAGGTGTCATCGTGGGGATGGCTGGGTTTGTATTAATTGTTGGCAATGTGCTGCTATATCTGCTTACAGGCAAGCTGCCCTCAGTTGAGACCAAGGAGGATGGCCGGCCCGCGCTTGCGTTGATGGCTCCTGAGGATGTGATCAACAGCATCAAAGAGCAGGTTGAGCGGGAGAGAGCGAAGCGCTTGGGGGCTCAGCCCGAAACTGGCGAGCAGGTGTAGAAGGGAGACAGGTAAATGGCAGGAAAGACTGGTTGGAAGAGGATATCGGCACCGGATTTTCCGTCTTTCATGGACGAGATTATGGCGGTACCGCGCAACTTCGCCTTCGGTTTGATAGCGGGATTGGCTGTCCCCGTGGCAACCATTGCAGGCGTTGTGGCTGGGATCTATCTCTTCACCAAGAAAGTACCCTTCATTACCGAGATAAGGGAGGAGGGCGAGGAGCGCCAGTTGATCCTCAAGTTGGTGGAGCCGGAGGAGGCGCGGAGCATTTTCCAGAGGGGTAGAGAAGCCGCTGAGGCATTTGGTGATGAGATCAGGGCCGAGTTTGAGGAGTAGCCCGGGCGAGCGAAAAGGTTTTCAACAGAGAAAGTTAGGCGGCATTTCAGTCGCCGCCTGTTGAAAGGCAATGAAAGAGAGGCTGACCATGAGCCTCTCTTTTTTTCTAGGATAGTATCATGACCGGAGGTACGAATAGGGCCGTGAAGGGGACGGTATACTACTTGTTTATGCTGGCTCGTTTCCACATCCTAGGGTAGGCCCACTGTGTCCTTGACTTCGGCCAGTGTCTGCTGAGCTATAGCTTTAGCCCTGTTGGCCCCGTCGGTCAGGATATCCCACACCAGTTGGGGATCGCTGGCCAGTTCGGCACGCTGCCCCCGGAAGGGGGCCAGCGCGGCGGCGAGGTTGCGGGCCAAGGTCCGCTTACAATCCACACAGCCTATCTCTGCACTGCGGCACTGGCTTTCGATTTCCTTGATCTGCTCTGGGGAGAAGAAACCGTGAAAGGTGAAGACATTGCAGATCTCTGGGCGACCGGGGTCGGTGCGGTATTTCCGTTGGGGGTCGGTGACCATGGTCATCACCCGTCGCTCCATCTCTTCGGGCGAAGCGGCCAACTCGATGTGATTGTCTAAGGACTTGCTCATCTTGTTCACCCCGTCCAACCCCATCACGCGGGGGAAAGCAGTCAGCTTAATCTGGGGCTCAATGAGAGTGGGGCCGAAATGGTGATTGAAGCGGCGCACGATCTCCCGCGTGAACTCCAGGTGAGGGGCCTGATCCTCTCCAACGGGTACCGTATCCGCCTTATAGAGAGTGATGTCCGCAGCCATGAGCACAGGATAGCCCAGCAGCCCATAGTTCACGTTGTCAGGCTGCATGCGGACTTTCTCCTTGAAAGTCGGCAACCTGGTCAGCCAACCCATGGGGGTGACCATGGAGAGGATGGTGTGTAACTCTGTGACCTGGGGCACATGAGACTGGACGAATATGATGCTCTTCGCCGGGTCCATCCCTGCGGCCAGCCAGTCCAAAACCATCTCACGGGTGTTATCTTTCAATACTTCCGTCTCCGTCAGCGTCGTCAGGGCATGTAGGTCAACCACGCAATAGACACAGTCGTAGTCGTCTTGCAAGGCTACATAGTTTCGAATGGCGCCCAGGTAGTTGCCTATGTGTTGCCTGCCAGTCGGACGAGCACCGGAGAATACTCTCCCTTTCTTCATCTTCGGCTCTCCTCTTCCAAACGCTTAGTGTGGGGATCATGGCCTACGAACTGGAGCACGCCGTGCCCCCCTTCATGGCGAAAGCTGTTGTTAGTTTATCACAATCTGTGGCTACGGGCAAGGGTTTGAGGTTGCTGGCCAGTGGTGTTGCATAAAAGTGAAGAGAGCGGGGGTTCAGGGGGCGGCCAGTCACCCTTCGTCGGGCTCAGGGCAGGCCTGGCGGGGGAAGTGGGGGTGTCCCCCACAGAAAGTTCACTTCCCCCCTCCCCCAGTGACTGCCGCACCGCGTTACCGGTTCTACCAATGCACTGGGGCAGGGGGGATTGAGGGGGGTGGGGCCAACAGGAGCTCGTCCGGACAAGTTAATGCAACAGCATTGGGGTTGCTGGCCTTCACCCTTCTCGGTCGCCTGCTGACCCGTCTGTATGGGCTGAGGAGGGGAAGCAAATTGCTTGGGGGACACTCCTGGACCCGTTTATTCGTATGCCAGCACTTCACGCACAGTAAGCCGGGAGGCGTTCCGGGCGGGAAGGAAACTTGCCACCGCAGCGACAACGATGGCTACGATGAGCCAGACCAGGATGCCGCCTGTCGAGAAGCTGAAGCTGAGGGGCTTCTGTATGAATGCGATCCCAATGGCGTCGCTGAGGAGTTTGCTCAAAGGCAGCGCGAGGATACCGCCAAGGAGCCAGCTGAGCACGCCGATAATGGTGCTCTCCACCATCACATTCTGTAGCACAGCGCCGTCCGATGCCCCAATGGCGCGCATTACGCCGATCTCACGGGTGCGTTCGAACACGTTCAGGCTCATCGTTCCCATCAGGCCCAGTCCACCCACCACAGCCAGCAGAATGGCCATGATCAATAGAAAGGTAAAAAGAACGTTGAACTGGAATATGTTGCTCGCCCGTATCTGGCCCGTGGTCATCGTGGCAGCGACTTGCAGGCCGATGCGTTTGAAGCGTTCCTCTAATGTCCTGGCAACTTGAGACTGGAAAGCCGCATCGTCCTTCTCGGTCGCAACCATCATAACTCCTGCGTATCCCGTGCTACCAGTGATACGTGAGAGGTGTGAGTAATTGGCATATGCGAATGGGACCGAGCTTATCCGTCCGGCCACGCCTACGATGCGCCAGGTCCTCTTGCGTTCCCCGATTCTTAGCGTGATCTCGTCCCCAACGTTAACGTCCGGCTCCGCCTGCAGAAAGTCGCTGGTGACGACAAGCGCTTGCCTATCCTCCGGACGTAGCCATCGCCCCTCAGAGATGGTTGGCTGCAGCATATCGGTGGTGGCTGGAGGGGCCAGAATGCGGATGCTTTCGCTCTCGGTGCCGTCGGCTCGCTGGCGATAAGCGATGGCGAAGCCCCAGCCTTCCCCTTTGACGACGCCCGGCACGCGCAGCGCTTCGCGTTCGAGTCGTGTGATACGATAGCCCTGATTGAAGTCAACCTCGACATCCCAATCCAGGTACTTAAGTACATCATCGAGTTCGCGGAACAAAGAGGCGCGCACGCTGAAGATAGAGATGAACATGGCGCCGGCCAGCGTCAGAGTCGCCAGGGTGAGGGCCAGCCGCCCCTTGCGTCGGAAAGTATTTCGCAGTGAGAGCAGCAATGGGCGAGGTAGACCGCGCACCTTCTCGACCAGCCGATCAAGCAAGCCTGTTCCAAAACGACCCGTGCCGAGCCCATACTCACTGAGCGCCTCGCGTGCTGTAATGCGAGTACCAGTGATGATAGGGTAGAGCGCGGCCAGCAGCGGGATGATGAGGCCAACAGCGATTTGCAGGGCCAGCACCTGAGATGGAATGCCAGAGTTCAGAACGTCGAAGTTCATCAGGCCCGCGAGGTAAGCGATCAATACCTGGGCAGCCAGCGCCCCCAGCGGAATCGCGACGGTCAGCGCCAGCAGGCCAAAGATGAGGACCATGCTCAAATAGATGCCCATGATCTGGCTGCGACGCGCGCCAATAGCTTTCATTACACCGATCTGCCGGACCTGTTGTGCCAGCAGCGCCGTAATTATGTTGATGACCAGAAAGCCACTCAAGAAGAGGGAGAGGAAACCAAGTATAGACAGAAACAACAGCAGTGCCTGTATGACATCGTGGCCCCAATGTTCCCCTGGCTGGGGAATCTCCGTTTGATAGACCCTCCAGCCACTTCTCTCCAGCCTGTCGGTGACTCGTTCTGTGACCTGCCCGATGTGTTCCCTGTCGAGCGGTTTTTCAGCTACAGTGATGTACAATTCGTCGTAGAAGCGTCCCAGGCCGAGCCACTCGAGCGTGTCGAAGGTGACATAGCCGGTGGCTCCACCCCAAAAGATAGTAGGGACCTGGCCGAGGTCGTGGGCAAGACCCGCGATGCGCAATTCGCGCTGCTGCCCATTGGGGAGCTCTATGACCACTGTATCGCCCACGTTCCCGTTGGCCGGCCCAAGAGAGGAACGTTCGAGGAGCACTTCGCGCCGCCCTGCCGGCCACGCGCCGCTCTCCGGCCAAACCTCATTGATTCGGATGTCGTCGTAGTCGGCGATCGCGAAGAGTTCAAAGTTGGACCACTGATCCGGTCCAGTTTTCAGTCGGACCCAGGTGGCGCGTCGTCCCTCCGCCTCTTTCACCTCTGGCACGGCGCGCACGCTGCGCACGAGGCCTTCGTCAAAGGGTTCTGTGTACAGGATTGCGCTGGCAGGATTGCTGGCGGCGTAACCCGTAGCGAGATCGCGAGCCAGAATCACCTGCGAATTAGCGATCATGCCCACGGCGAAGACACCCACCGCGATGGAGAGCACGACGAGCAGGGTGCGCGTTTTGTTTCCCCACAGATCGCGCAGCACCTTACGCCAGCGCGGGCTAAGCATGATCTGCCTCCACTACGGGCACGGGCACGATGGCCTTCCTCCCTTTGTGGTTGACCACGTCTTCGACAATCTCGCCGTCGGCTAGATTGATGGTTCGCATGACGCGCTTGGCCAGGTCCCGATCGTGCGTGACCATCAGAATCGTTTTGCCCTGCTCCACCAGGCCCTCGAAGAGTTGGAGCACCCCCTCTGCTGTCTTCGAGTCGAGATTGCCCGTGGGCTCATCGGCCAGTATGATGGGCGGGTCGTTGGCCAACGCGCGGGCGATGGCGACACGCTGCTGCTCGCCACCGGAAACCGCTGAGGGCAGCTTATCGGCATGTCGGGCCATCTCCACCTGCTCTAACAGATTCATTGCACGCTCTTGTCGCTCCTGAGAAGAGTACATATTGCAGAAATCCATAGGCAGCATCACGTTCTCTATGACGGTCAGAGTCGGCAGCAGTTGAAAGAACTGGAAGATGACCCCTACATTGCGACCTCGCCATACCGCCAACTGACCTTCGCTGAGCTCATGAACTGCCGTGTCACCCACAAACACCTCGCCCGACGTCGGACGGTCGATGCCGGCAATCATGTTGACCAGGGTTGACTTGCCGCTGCCTGACTTGCCGATTACGGCTACAAACTCGCTGGTATCCACCTGCAAGTCCACGTCCTTGAGCGCGATAAAGGGACCCGCTACGGTCTCGTAAGCTTTCACGACCTCGCGCACATCAATCAGATGTTCGTTTCCGTTTCGGTAGCGGCTCTTAGGCATTTCCTGTTTGGATCCGTTGCGCTTGAACCAGCGTCTAAGCATAGCTGCCTTCACCGAAATCATTGCCCTCCAGACTAGCTATATTATTCTAAGTATACGAAATAACC
>JBFFDV010000156.1:0-6462 GCA_041559215.1 Anaerolineae bacterium
CCATACTTTCCGCTACTGTGCAAGCTTGACTACTCGTCGCTAAGCACGTAGAGTTCGGGGACTTTCGGTGAGTAAAGGGCGTTGCCTTAAGCGCTCCTCCCTCGATGGGAGGCCTGTCCTGAGCATGTCGAAGGAGGCTGGGGGAGGGTGATCTAAGTGATTCTCCGTTTGGTCACCCCCACCCTAGCCCTCCCCGCTGCCTCAAGGGTGAGGGGAGATAGAGGGGGGTGGGGGGCCAGCAGTAGCTCGTCCTGACGAGTCAATGCAACAGCATTGGAGGACACCCTTCGAACCTTCGGCTGCGCTCTCTTCGACTGCGCTCAGGGCAGGTCCCTCGCGCTTCTCGGACTCTTGCCGCGCAAGGCTCTGGTCCCCTTGCCCCTGGTGGCAATAGCTAGCTCAGCAAGCTTTGGACAGCATATTCCAGATCTTCTAATGCAGCGATTTGGTGCCCTTTCTCGTGGCGGAGTTTCAGTTCCGCACCTCCGGCTTCCAGGCTGCGAGGACTGACTGTCAGTCTCAGTGGGATGCCTATCAGGTCAGCATCGTTGAATTTCACCCCGGCGCTCTCGTCTCGATCATCATAAAGAACCTCGTACCCCTTTCTTGGCAGTTCTTCGTAGAGAGATTCTGCTGTCTCTACCACTTGGGGATTGGTTCCCAGGGAGATCAGGTGGATATGATAAGGGGCGATACCTGGTGGCCAGATGATGCCGCGCTCATCGTGGGATTGCTCGATAACCGCAGCCATCAAGCGCCCAGTGCCGATGCCATAGCAACCCATAACTAATGGCAGCTTCCGTCCATCACGATCTAGGAATGTGGCTCCCAAGTCTTCGCTATATTTGACGCCCACTTTGAAGATGTGGCCTAATTCGATGCCTCTGGCCAGTCGTAGCTCTTTCCCGCAGCGCGCGCAACGGTCTGCTTCTGTCACCGCAGCGATATCGCCCAACAGATCAACCTGGAAGTCACGGGGATAGTTGACGTTGCGCAGGTGATATCCCTCCCGGTTGGCCCCAGCGACGAGGTTGCTTCCCAAGCGGATTGATTCATCGGCCACGATGTTGACCTTGCCTCGTAATCCAATGGGGGAGGCGTAGCCCGGAACTATGCCTATGCTTTCAAGTTCCTCCTCAAGGGCCAAACGCAGATCGGTAGTTCCGATCAGGTTGGCCACCTTTACCTCATTAACTTCCAGGTCGCCGCGAATAACCACAAAAACGAGTTGCTCTCCAGCCATATAGAAAATCGCCTTAAGAGTCTGCTCCGGTTTGACGCCTAGATAGCCGGCTACTTCCTCAATGGTCGTCATATCTGGGGTGGCCACCTCTTCCACATCTCGTTCCTGTTCTTTCCGGAACTCCGGTCTCTGGGCCACGGCGCTCTCGGCATTGGCTGCATAGCCGCAAGAGTCGCAGAGGACCAAAGTATCCTCGCCAGCCTCATTAAGCAGCATGAATTCATGAGAAGCGGCTCCTCCCATTAGGCCTGGATCAGCCTCAACCACCAACACTTCCACTTCGCAGCGGTGGAAGATGTTGAGATAGGCCTGGTACACTCTGGGATAGTATGCGTCCAAGTCAGCCTGGGCTGCGTGGAAGCTGTAGCCGTCCTTCATGGTGAACTCTCTTGCTCGAACCAGTCCCCCTCGAGAGCGAGGTTCGTCACGGAATTTGGTCTGTATCTGGTAAACCATGAAAGGCAACTGACGGTAGGAGTTGATCTCTCGCCTGGCGAGGTCCGTGATCACTTCCTCATGGGTGATGCCTAGCACCAGTTCTCGCTGGTTTCTGTCCCGGAAGCGGACCAACACCGGGCCAGCCTCGAAATAGCGGCCTGTTTCCTGCCAAAGCTCGGCCGGGTGCACGGAGGGCATCCGCATCTCCTGTCCATCGATGGCGTTCATCTCCTCGCGAATGATGTCTTCGATCTTCTGCAACACTCGCCAGCCTAGGGGCAGGTAGCTATAGATGCCAGCAGCTAGCTGTCTGATCATTCCTGCTCGCAGGAGCAGTTGATGGCTTATCATCTCCGTCTCTGCGGGGATCTCACGCAACGTATTGCCAAAGAGTTTGGATAGCCGCAAATGGTTACCCTCCTTTCACAGGCGGGCTTGCGCAGCGGTTGGGCGCAAGCCGCAAGATGTCGGGATATGAAGGGAACGAAGGTGCACCCCTCGTGTACCCCGGGATTTTGCTGCGCAACGCCACAGGCACCAGTTGTTTGACAAAGGGTGACCGAGAGTATAGAATTATCACCGCATGTCTCTGGTAAGGAATGGATAGATGATCATCGAAAGATTAGTTGTCGGTATGCTACAATCCAACTGTTATGTAGTAGGCTCCGAAGATACCAAGGTTGGTATCATCATTGATCCTGGTGGCGACGCGCCGGTAATCCTGGATCGAGTTGAGCAACTTGGTCTCTCCATCAAGTATATTGTCAACACTCATGGTCACATAGATCATATCGCGGCCAACCGTCAGCTCAAAGAGGCTACCCAGGCGTTGATAGCCATTCATCGCGATGATGCCCAGTGGCTCATGAGCGACCAGGGAGATTTTGCGCGTATGCTTGGTGTTCTTTCGCCCGGCCCTCCCGCAGATGTACTACTGGATGAAGGAGACGAAATCGATTTCGGAAACGACAGCCTACAAGTCATCCACACACCGGGGCATAGCCTGGGTGGCATATCCCTGGTGGGTGCAGGGATGATTTTCTGTGGCGACACGCTGTTCGCCATGGGTGTTGGTCGAGTCGACCTCCCTGGGGGCAGTTGGGAAACTTTGATGCAGAGCATCAAGACCAGGCTCTTCACCATGCCTGACGAGACGACAGTATATACCGGGCACGGTCCACCGACGACCATAGGTCGCGAGAAGAAGTTCAACCCCTGGTTTTCCTGAAATATATCATATCTTCCTTATTTCGACCACAGTTTTTGGTCAGCAGTCTGGGGGAGTGGAGGGATGTCTAAGAAGCGTAAAGATGTGGGTAGAAGAGGGATGGATTGGGGGCTGGTCAGCCAGAGTGTGGCCATTGGGATCGCAGTCGTCATTCTGAGCCAACTCGCGTGGGCGTTGGGCTTGCATCAGTTGCCACTAGTGGGAGCGCTGTTTGCCAGCTTCATGCCTCTGGCCTTCGTCGCTATCCTGACCTATTTCAGGAGCGAACAGCGGACCAAGGCGCAGGCGATAACAGAAGCTGTCTTCGCTGGTTGTGTCTTCCTGATCGTGATGATTCTGGTCTCTGCCCTTTTCAGCTTCTTCACTCGCCCGCCAGCCTAGTGGCCTTGCCTCTACTGTTTATTGCCTCTGGGGGACTGGATAAGTCGCTCTTCCTCTAATAGCCTTCGAGAAAGGAGAGTCCTGTGGATAGATTCAACGCGTATGTGGATGCAAATGCGGATCGTTTCGTCGCCGAGTTGCAGAGGCTTTGCAGTCAGCCCAGTGTCGCCGCTCAGAAACTGGGCGTGACGGAAACGGCGGAGATGGTCCTGAAAATGTTGCAAGACGTTGGGGCCGATGCCCGTTTCATCCATGTGGCTGACGCGCCGCCGGTGGTTTACGGCGAGATGGGGCAGGGGGACAAGACCCTTATGATCTATGACCACTATGATGTTCAGCCGCCTGAGCCGCTGGACCAATGGGAATCAGAGCCCTTCTCGCCAGAGGTTCGTGAGGGCTTTCTCTACGCCAGAGGCGTAGCAGATGACAAGGGGAATCTCGTCTCGCGCGTGCAGGCTATTGAAGCCTATCAAGAGGCGTTCGGCGAATTGCCTCTAAAGGTCAAGTTTGTTTTCGAAGGGGAGGAGGAGGTGGGAAGCCCCCATCTGGCCCAGTTTGTGGCTGAGAGCAAAGAGTTGCTGGTGGGGGCGGACGGCTGTCTGTGGGAAGGTGCAAGGAAGGACATGGCCGGAAGGCCCAGGATATATCTGGGGCTGAAGGGCATCATGTACGTGGAGTTGCGAACCAAGGGCGCCTCTACAGATCTCCATTCCGCGTGGGCACCCTTGGTCCCTAATCCAGTTTGGCGGCTGGTGTGGGCTCTGAACACCCTGAAGGATAGAGAGGACCGTATTACCGTGGACGGTTTTATGGATCATGTGGTGGAACCGTCAGCGGAGGAGATGGAGCTTCTAAAGAAGATCCCCTTTGAGGAGGATGAGATCAAGGAGGATCTCGGCATTCCGCAGTTCCTGGGAGGTGCAGAAGGGCTGGATGCTGTGAAGAATTATCTGTACGCCCCGACCTGTACTATCTGTGGGATAAGGGCTGGTTATATCGGTGAGGGTTCCAAAACGGTATTGCCCAACGAAGCCATGGTGAAGCTGGATTTTCGCTTGGTGCCTAATCTGGAACCAGACCTGGTTGTGGATCTGTTACGTAAACATCTGGATCGCCGCGGGTTTGAGGATGTGGAGATCATCCCCATGTCCGGAGAGCACCCGGCGAAGTCTTCCCCCGAGGCTGTTGTAGTACGGGCGGCCATCGAAGCTACCAAAGCCGTCTATGGCCAGGACCCCGTGGTCTATCCTTTGATGGCGGGTAGCGGTCCCATGTATCCTTTGAGCCAGGCCCTGGGCATACCGGCGGTTTCCGGCGTAGGGGTAGGCCATGCACAATCTAGGATCCATGCTCCTAATGAGAATATTGGCCTTAGCGATTACATCGAGGCCATAAAATGTATGGGCGAGTTTATCCGTCTCTTCTCCGTCCTAGGCTGAGGTGTAGGGATTCCAAAAGATATTCCGTTGTCGACCGGTAGGGCGATGGCGAATGAGCAGTGGATGTAGGTGGAGCAGGGCCAGTAGGTGATCAAGGTTAAGCTTCTGTGGTTGGTTGAAGCTCTATCTACTGGACATAGGGAGATAGCTGCTTCCTAGTGTCCTAGCAACTTGGCGCTTTCTTCCCGAGGCTGCCAGGTCAACTCAAAGGAGCCCAACTGTCCTAATAGTTCCTCAACTCTGTCTCGCAGGGGCATCAAGTTCAGGCTCTTGGTCTTCCAGGAGCCCTCGATCTGGCGGATGATCAATCGGCTATCGCCTTTGATCTCAAGCGAGAAGTCTTTCGGCGAACGCCCGGCCTTGACTATGGTACTGATCAAGTCTTCCAAGGCGGCGATGAGAGCTTGATATTCCGCTTCATTGGAGGTAACTTGGTCACCGAACCTCAAGCGCCTCTTCCTTAACTTGCTATCCTTGTTTCTTATCAGTGCGTAGCTGCCGTATCCCACGCCGGGGTTGCCGTAGCTTCCCCCATCGAAAACGATAGTATAGTCTGTCATAGCGGTATCCTATGAAAAATGCAGGTTGATGGCGTCGCGCGGCGAAAGCCCGGGGAGCACGAGGGGACACCCCTCGTCCTTTCCCGATATCTTGCGGCTTGTGCCCAACCGCTGCGTAAGCCCGTTGATGGGCATATGTTATAAAGGGATGTTCCCATGCTTCTTAGGCGGGTTATGATCCCGTTTGTTTTGTAGCATTTCCAAAGCTTCTATGAGTCGAGGACGGGTCTCTCGAGGCTCGATGACATCGTCTATATACCCTCGGGCAGCGGCGATATATGGGTGAGCGAACTTCTCCCGGTACTCCTGGACGAGACTCTCCCGCTCCACCTCTGGATCCTCAGCTTCGGCTATCTGCTTGCGAAAGATGATGTTGACCGCTCCTTCGGGTCCCATGACCGCGATTTCAGCACTAGGCCAGGCATAGTTGATGTCGCCTCGAACGTGCTTCGAGCTCATAACATCGTAGGCCCCCCCGTAAGCTTTGCGGGTGATCATGGTGACTTTAGGCACCGTGGCTTCGCAATACGCATACAGGAGTTTGGCTCCGTGGCGGATGATGCCTCCATGCTCCTGCGACACGCCGGGCAGGAAACCAGGGACGTCCACGAAGGTGACGAGGGGGATATTGAAGCAGTCGCAGAAACGCACGAAGCGAGCGGCCTTGTCCGAGGAGTTTATGTCCAGCACGCCGGCGAGAACGGCTGGCTGTTGAGCCACGATACCTACCGAACGACCGTTGAGGCGGGCGAAGCCGACCACGATGTTTTGGGCCCAATGCTCATGCACCTCTAGAAAATCCCCATTGTCCACGACGCGACGGATAATCTCCTTCATATCGTACGGTTTAGTGGGGCTGTCAGGCACTATTGAGTTCAGTTCCTCATCCATGCGCAAAGGATCGTCAGTGGGTGTGACTAGAGGCGGGTCTTCCATGTTATTCTGGGGGATGTAACTGAAGAGCTTGCGGAGGATGTACATGCAATCCTCTTCATCCTCAGCGGCGAAATGGGCGACACCGCTGATGGTGTTATGAGCTTTGGCCCCGCCCAATTCCTCGAAAGTCACCTCCTCCCGAGTCACGGCCTTGATGACGTCGGGCCCGGTGATGAACATATAGCTGCTTCGCTTGACCATGACGATGAAATCGGTCATGGCGGGGGAGTAGACAGC
>JBFFDV010000157.1:0-6450 GCA_041559215.1 Anaerolineae bacterium
GGATCCACGCGGGCCACGAAGTCCTTCCCATCAATCACCAGGTAGAGGTACTTCTCCGAACCCATAGGCTCTATCACGTCCACCTTGACAACAAGAGGGGCGGCCGACACACCGATCGGTACGAACTTCCTGTCATGAACGTCCTCCGGCCTGATCCCGAAAACCACATCTTTCCCCAGGTGCTCAGCCAGCACGGGTATCTTGTCCTCAGGAACCTTTAGTCGGAAGCCCTCTGTCTCAACATACATTTCGTCTTTGCTGCCAACCAGCTTCGCATCGAAGAAGTTCATGGCAGGACTGCCGATGAACCCGGCTACGAAGATGTTGGTTGGATGATCATACAGGTTCTGAGGCGTATCTACCTGCTGAAGCAGTCCATCCTTTTGAACAGCGATCCTCTCGCCCATGGTCATGGCCTCTGTCTGGTCGTGGGTCACATAGATGAAGGTTGTCCCCAGGCTCAGATGCAGCCTGCTCAGCATGGCTCGGGCCTCCACTCGCAGTTTGGCGTCCAGGTTGGAGAGAGGTTCGTCCATCAGGAACACCGCAGGTTCACGCACGATGGCTCGGCCCAGGGCTACCCGCTGGCGCTGCCCACCGGATAGTTGCTTAGGCTTGCGATCCAATAGCTGGTCGATGCCCAGAGCTCCAGCCGCCCTCTGCACTCGCTCCTTGATCTCCTGCTTGCGCGTCTTTCGCAGTTTCAAAGCGAAGGCCATGTTGTCGAAGACGCTCATGTGCGGATACAGAGCATAGCTCTGGAAGACCATGGCGATGTCCCTGTCCTTGGCCGGAACATCGTTAACCAAGCGGTCGCCGATGTAGATGTTTCCCTCGGTGATCTCCTCCAGGCCAGCCAGGAGGCGCAAAGAGGTGGATTTGCCACAGCCAGAGGGGCCTACGAGAACCAGGAACTCTTTATCTGTGATCTCCAGGTTGAGGTCATTGACCGCTACCACATCTCCGAAGCGCTTGGTGACGTGATCGTATGTTACACTGGCCATTTCATACTCCTTTCCAAGCTCTCATGATCCTTACTGGTGAGTGGAGAGTTTATTAAATAATACCAAATAATCTCTCAAATGGCGAGGGGTGAGGAAGTTTCGTCTGACATGCTCTTTAGCCTTGGCACCCATCTCCTTCGCCTGGTCTCGGTTCCGCAAGAGGTCGAGCACCCTATCGGCGCACTCTTCCACGCTCTCCACCAGAAATCCTGTTTCCCCGTCAGTGATCTGCAGCGATATCCCGCCCACGTTACCCCCGACCACCGCCTGGCCCTTCCACATCGCCTCCGTGACCACCAGTCCAAACCCCTCGCGCACCGATTTCTGGATGACCACATCGGAGAAGGTCTGAAGGGCATTTACCTCGAGGTCATTGTTTCTCTGGAAGGACAATAGATGGATATCAGGATCATTACCAGCATGTTCCTGAGTTCGACGCATATAATCCCAGCCCTCCGGATCATCGTTAGCCATGGAAGCCATCAACACCAACTGAACTTCGGGCACACTCCTCTTCACGATGCGATAGGCATCTATCACCCCCAATGGGTCTTTCCAGGGATCGTAGCGAGATACCTGGGTGATCACGGGACGATCCGTATCCACGTCTAGGCCAAGGACGATCCTCTTGGCCCGCGGGCGACGCATGGTCCGGTTCTTGCGGGACAGCGGATCGATGGAAGGGTGTATGATAGCTAACTCTGGAAAGGCCAACCCATCTCCCACATACTGGCTCATGCTGAAGATGCCAGCTCCGTAGGGACGCAAGAAAGGAACGACGAATTCCCAATACGCCATATTGGGATGGGAGGTGTCTATGTGAGAACGCCATATCCAATGTCTGCCTCTCCCATCGCTATGAAAATGGCGCAAGCCGGCAGGCTGGGGATCGTGCACGACGACAAAATCGTACTCGCCCTCAAAGGACTCAGCGTTCTTCATGTTATACTGTTGCCAGATCTCCTTCATATCGTCGGTCAGGGCCAGGTCCATACCCTGCAGGCCGTTGTGAAAGGCCTTGGTAACGTTGAAGAACTCCTCTTCGCCGGCGATCACCTGCCATTCGGCCTGCAGCCCTACATCCCGCATCAAGGGTATCAGGCTTTGAAGCATCTCTGCGACTCCACCACCAAAAGCGGTGGCGTTGATGTGCACCACCCTGGCCCCTTTCAACTCACCGGCCAGATCCCGAATATCGCTGAGCAATCCTTCAGTGACTATTCCGCGATACGCTTCAAGGGACTTCTTTCTTACTTCGACTTTTTCAAGCATCTTCCTATTCCTATTATCCTTTGACTGACCCTGCTAATATACCTCTTACGAAATACCGTTGCAAGCTGAAAAAGACTATTAAGGGTAGTATCATAGTGACGAAGGCCGCTGCGGTAAGAAGATGCCAATCCTGGCCCAACGATCCGACCAGATTGCTCATCTTCAGCGTTAGCGGTGCCACTCCCTCAGTACCCCCCAGATAGACCAATGCCACCAACAGGTCATTCCACACCCAAAGGAACTGAAAGATAGCTATCGAGGCGATTGCAGGAATCGAAAGAGGGACCACGAGGCGGAAGAAGGCAGTAACGTGGGAAGCCCCATCCAGGAAAGCTGATTCGAGGAGATCCCTGGGCAATGTGCCGATGAAATTGCGCAGCAGATAGACTGCGTAGGGCAGACCATAGCCGGTGTGAGCCAGCCAGATGCCCACAAAGGTACCAGACAACCCGAGACGATTGTACACTCGCAGGATGGGGATCAAGGTCATTTGGAGAGGCACGACAAGAAGCCCCACAACAACGACGAAGATCCATTCCCGACCTGGGAAGTCCATCCAGGCAAAAGCATAGGCGGCGAACGCAGCCACTGAGATAGGTATGATCGTAGCGGGGACAGATATGATCAAGCTGTTCAGGAAGGCGCGCCCCATCCCCTCCTTGGTGATGACACTGGCATAGTTATCAAGGGTGACCTGGGTGAAGTCGAAGGGATGACGGAAGACTGTCCACCATCCTGTACTGAGAACCGCTTCCTCAGGCCTGAAGGAACTAATCAACAGCCCAATCGAAGGCAACAACCAGACAAAAGCGATAACAACGATCACGATGTTCAACGGTGCCCGTCTCAGCGCATGTGAGATTCTCTCTGCTGTCATCGCATGGCCTCCTGTTGTCTGAAGTTGCGTATGTTGAAGAGCATTATCGGGATGATTGCCAGCAGCAAGATGATAGCGATGGCACTGGCCCGGCCGAAGTTTCTAAACTGAAACATCTCTTTGTACATGCGGTTGGCCATGACCTCGGTATTGAAGTTTCCATTGGTCATGACATATACCACGTCAAACACCTTGAGCACGTTCACCACCATCGTCGTAGCCACCACCAGGATGGTGGACATCATCATGGGCAAGATGACCTGGAAGAACAGCTGCACCTCGTTAGCTCCGTCCACGCGCGCCGCCTCCAGGATCTCCCGCGGAATGCTTTTGTAAGCCGCGGACAGGGTTATGGTGCAAAACCCGGTCCAGATCCAGATCCCGACGGCGATCAGGGCGAAATTGTTTATGCTCCTTTCGATCAGCCATCCTTGAGGTTCAAAACCGGGAATGAGCGTCAGCAAGCCGTTCAGCAGGCCGACTTGGGCTGAACCTGCGGGCCTGAAGGCATAAACGAACTTCCAAATCACACCTGCGCCCACAAAGGAGATAGCCATAGGCAGGAAAATCGCCGCCTTAGCCCATGGCTCCCAGCGAATGCGATCAAACATCACCGCGAAGACGACTCCCAAGGACACCGTAACCCCGGTGAAAACCACGAGCCACAGAAGGTTGTTCCTGAAGGCTATGAGCATGACACGGTTGGTCAGGCCGAATGCATAGTTCTCAAGTCCCACGAAGTTCTCGGATCGCTTGTCGAAGAGGCTAAGATAGAAGGTGTTAAGACTGGGATAGAGCAGAAAGAATCCCAATATCAGCAGCGCAGGTGCTACAAAAACCCAAGGGAGCCAACCTCGCTTCTGCATACGTATTCTCCTTTCAATAGAAGAGAAGGGGCAACCCGCTTGCGGACGGGTTGCCCCACTTGATCCATGGGATCAAGGATTACTCTCCGTACGCATCTACGGCGGACGCCTCAATGGTTGCCAGGACGGTGTCCAGATCCACGCCCCCAACGTAGTCCAGAATCCCGGTCCAGAAGGATCCTGATCCCACAGCGGCAGGCATAACATCGCCACCGTCGAAGCGAGCAACCTCGGCACCGACCAGCGCCTCGCCAATCTGGCGGGTGAGGTCATCAGGATACAGGCCGGTGTCCACGCCCTTGTGAGCGGAGATGTAACCACCCCAACTACCAACCGCAACCTCCTGCGCTTCCACCGACACCAGGTACTCCAACAGTGCCCGGGCTTGCGGTGTATCGTTGAACATGACGAGGAAATCGCCTGAGGTCAACGCTGGAGCCCCGTATGCGGGATCAATGGACGGTAGCGGGAAGAAAGCGTAGTCTTCCCCGGCCACCACGCCGTCCGGGAAGAACGCGGGGATGAAGCTGGCCTGGCGATGCATGTAGCAGCCGGGAGGGTCGTCGAACAGTGGTGTAGGCGAGTCGCCGAAGTTGATGGTCAGCACGCCCGTGGTCCCACCAACAACGTAATCGTCGTTGGCGACAACCTGGCCCATGGTTTCCCACGCAGTCTTGACGGCCGGATCGGTCCACGGAATCTCGTGGTTCACCCACTGGTCATAGACATCAGGTCCCGCCGTACGGAGCATGATGTCCTCGGCCCAGTCGGTCCCGGGCCAACCGCTGGCCTCACCGCTTTCGAAACCGACACACCAGGGCACGCCACCGTCAGCGACGATCTGGTCGCTCAGCGCGATCATCTCATCCCACGAGGTCGGCACCTCGTAGCCGGCCGCGTCGAAGGCCTTCGGGTTGTACCAAACCAGGCTCTTGTACGCCGGCTTGAAGAACAAGCTGATCAGCTCCCCCTCGAAGCTGGAGATGTCCAACCAGGACTGCCCGTAGTCGGCCTCCAACTGGTCCGTGTCCATGAAGGTAGCCAGATCCACTAAGGCGCCGAGATCGGCCAACTCCGCCACCTGGCCAGGATTGGGCATGATTGCCACATCCGGTGGGTTGCCGGCTTCAACGCGCGTCGTGAGCACGGCGGGCAGGTCACGGGTGCCCAAGAAAGCCACAGAAATGCCCGTCTCCTCCGTGAAGGGTGCGAGCACCGCGTTGAAGGCATCCAACTCTTCGCCGCTCCACGTGCCGAAGACGATCACCGATCCGGCTGGGGGCACAGGCACTTCGACCGTTTCCACGACCACTACCGTCTCCTTGGGGCCCGGCACCGGAACCTCAACCGTCTCCACGACGGTCACCGGTGTCGGCGTAGCGCAAGCTGCCAGCACCAGGGACAACCCGAGCGCGATGGTCATAAGTAGGGGTACTTTTCTAAGCATTTCTTTCCTCCTTTTTCGTCAGATACTGTGTCTTCATTATTCGTTGCTGCCTCGTCACTCTCTCGCTACCACCTCCCTTCTATACTATATCATTGAGAGTTCCCCGGCAGGACGCAGTAAAGATTCACCGCCGCCCTGACGGGGTTTAGACATCGCTAGCTGCTCTACGACGTACAGGCCTTTCTGTAGACGTGCCTTGGTGGGCCAACCCAAGAGATCAATCGACTGGGCAACGTTGTTGAGGGTCAATGACCGGCTGATAAGAAGTACAAATGCTCTTTCGGGGAATCGCTCTCGAACCAAAGATTCACAATACCTCGTAAAGTAGAACCAGAGCAACCGGGAATACGGTACTCTCCAGATTTCATGCCACTTCCGCTGAAATATGCATCTCATATTATACCACAGTCCCGCACTATGTCAAGTGCAACGCGGAGAGGCTTGCGCAGCAATTGGGCGCAAGACCCAAGATACAGGGGTATGAAAGGTACGAAAGGCCTGCCCTGAGCGGAGTCGAAGGGACACCCCTCGTGCTCCCCGGGCTCTTGCTGCGCAACGCCGGAGGGTATTAGAGAAATCCAAAGGTTTCAAGAAGCTATCTCCTCGATCCTGTACAGGGCTTCGTTGCCCTTCTCGCCCGTCACGATCACACGCGCGTCGAATTCCTGATTATGTAAGATGATTTGAAGACAAAGGGCAGGCGTGTTGGAAAGAATATGCTGCAAAGCCTTCTCTATTATGATAACACAAAAAGGCGGTGCCAAACCGACGGATCTGGTTGGGACTGCCGTCGAGATTGGTTGAAAAAGTTGGAATTTGGTTGGGTTGAGCCGAATAGGCGTCAGGAGCTTCTCCCCATAGCCAGTCTCTACTCCGTAAACCTGTGCCCCCGTGCAAGTTTCGGACAGAGCAGGAGCTGGAGAACCCAGGTTCCACTTCGCGCCTCACCTTAAATCTTTGCAGCAACTAGTGAAGATTTTAGAA
>JBFFDV010000158.1:0-6437 GCA_041559215.1 Anaerolineae bacterium
AAGGGCTTGTTCGATCTGTGGGAGAAGATAGGAGATCCGGATAGTATTGATCCTGGTTGGGCCAGGGCACTGGCCCGTTTGCATGGTGAGCAGCGGTGGCGCGTTCTGCTAAAGAACTACAGCGCGGCTGTCATCGCCCGGGTCGATGCGGATGAAGACATCGTTTACCGCCGCGCGAGCGAGATCACCGTACCCACTCTCATCGTTCAGGGCGGCAGAGATTTCGTCAATCCGCCGCTATTGTCCGAGGAGCTTCACGCCGGCATCCCTGATTCCGAAATGATCACCTTGGAGTGCGAGCATTGGGTGCAGGGTTTGCTAGCCGAGGATTTCAACGAGGCGGTGCTGGACTTTCTGCGCCGCCGTTTCCCCCAGCAAAGTTCCCTGTGAGAGGGCTTTAGTGGATGTGTAAGACAACCAGATTACTTATCGCTACCAGAAATCCGGGCAAAGTCAGGGAGTATGAGCAACTGCTGGCTGGATTGCCCCTTTCTCTGACCTATTTGAGCGAGGAGGGAATTGCCCATGAGGTAGAGGAGACAGGGGAGACCTTCGCCGAGAACGCTATCCGCAAGGCGGAGGAATATGCCCGCATCAGCGGCCTCTTGACCTTGGCCGATGACTCGGGGTTGGAGGTGGATGCCCTGGGTGGGGAGCCAGGAGTTCACTCCTCCCGGTATGCAGGACCGGGGGCCAGCGATGAGGATAGATATCGACTGCTGCTGGAACGGATAGCAGGCGTGCCCTGGGAGAAACGAGGGGCTCGCTTTCGCTGTGTGATAGCGGTAGCCGAACCAGAGGGGAAGACTTACACGGCCGAGGGCGCGTGTGAAGGCATGATAGCCCGTGCGCCACAGGGCGATTACGGCTTCGGCTACGACCCCGTCTTCTACCTACCTGAGTATGCCAAGACCATGGCTGAGCTCCCCCCTGAGGTCAAGAACCGTATAAGCCATCGAGCGAGGGCCACTAGGGAGATGAGGAGCATTCTAGAGACGATTTTGGGGAGCTGATTATGTATCAGATTCGTGTCAAGAGACATTTCGATGCCGCCCACGCCCTGCGAGGATACCAGGGGAAGTGCGAGGCCTTGCACGGGCACCGTTATCAGGTGGTGGTCTGTCTTGAGGCCGAGGAGCTGGATGAGATAGGCTTGGCCTACGACTTCACCGCGCTCAAGGAGGCTTTGGGGCCGGTCATCGAGCGCCTAGACCACACCAACTTGAACGAGATACCCCCCTTCGATGAACTCAACCCCAGTTCTGAGAACATCGCCCGGGTCATCTATGAGGAGCTTGCAGGAGCCATCGAGGGGGCGCGTCTTCATTCTGTGGAGGTTTGGGAGTCGCCCGACGCCTGGGTGACCTACAGCGCAGACCAGGCTTGACGGCCCTTTTCTTTCTTGCCTTGATAGTGTATAATTAGTATAACGATCTGAATTGTCCGCTGGGGAATAAAAGAGGCGCCTTCTCAACTGATTCACAGCCTCTGGATCATGGTGATAAACTGGGGGGGATAGAGAGATGGGGATAAGATTCAGGCTACGTTGGCTGGTAGTCCTATTCTTGTTGATAGCTCAACTTGGCTTGTTGCTTCCGACCGCCCAGGCAGCGCCTCAAGCTACCGATCCGGTGGTGCACGTCGTGCGATGGGGCGAGAGCCTCTTTCTGATAGCTCGACGTTACGGCACCACGACTAACGCTATCGTTAGCGCCAATAACCTACGAAACCCCAATTTCGTGTACGCCGGGCAGCGCTTGGTCATCCCCACGAGTGGTTCCTCATCTCCCAGTGGTGGTACCAGCATATATGTTGTGCGGCGAGGAGACAGGCTCAGCACCATCGCCGCCCGATACGGGACGACGGTCAACTATCTGACAAGCTTGAATGGGCTTCGCAATCCTAACTTCATCTGGGTGGGGCAGAGACTCAAGGTCCCTTCCACGGCAGCGACGGCGCCCCCTCAGAATACAGGTTCGACCACCGTCCACGTGGTGCGACGAGGGGAGTTTCTGGCCCGCATCGCGCAGAGGTATGGCACTACAGTGAGGGCCATAGTTGCGGCCAACCGCCTGGCCAACCCTTCCCTTATCTATGTGGGCCAGAGGTTGGTTATTCCCACTGGAGGTGCTAGCACACCGAGCAGCCCTCCCGCTAGCCCCCCCAGCAGTACCACTCCTACCGGCCAAGGAGAGCGGTGGATAGATGTCAATCTCTCGACGCAGCGGTTGCAGGCTTATGAAGGGGATCGTGCGGTCTATTCCGCCCTCGTGTCCACCGGCACAGCCCGCTACCCCACCCCGACAGGGACTTTTCGTATCCAGCGCAAGTACAGATACGATGACATGGCCGGGGGCTCTCGGGCACGTGGCGATTATTATTACCTGCCCAACGTGCCCCATGCTCAATATTTCTATGCCGGCTATTCTCTTCACGGCACTTATTGGCACAACAACTTCGGTACCCGGATGAGCCACGGTTGCATCAATCTCAGCCAAACGGATGCAGCCTGGCTCTTCAATTGGACCAGTATCGGAACTAGGGTGGTGATCCATTACTAGACAAATCGCCTTGGGTAAGGCGCTGCTCCCGGCAGCGCCTTTTTGTCTCTAGGCCTCTCCCAAATGTAAAACCAAGGGAAGGGCCCTGGTTGCTCTGATGACGGAGGTGTAGATGGGCTATCGGTTCTTCAAATCTTTGGTTACTGTTCTTTTGAAGCTCCTTACCCATTGGGAGGTGGAGGGGGAGGAGAACCTGCCGCCAGGTGGGCCGCTCCTGGTGGTCTTCAATCACCTGGCCTGGTGGGACGCACCATTGGCCATGGCCTCTCTCCCCTGGCAGATGACGGGAATAGCGCTGAAGGACTTGCAACGCATACCGGTGACTGGCCAACTCCTCGCGCTGGGCAAGGTGATCTGGGTGGACCGGGGTCGGTACGACCGCGACGCATTGCGCCAGGCCCTGACCGTCTTGAAGGAAGGGGGGGTGCTGGGCATAGCCCCTGAGGGCAGGATGAGCGTGACCGGTGCGCTGGAGCGGGGCAAGACGGGACCTGTGTTTATCGCCAGAAAGGCCGACGTGCCCCTTCTGCCCATCGGCGTCATTGGCACCGATAAGGTTCTCAGTGATTGGCGGAGTTTCCGCCGCCCTCATCTCAAGCTAGTTATAGGTCCGGTGTTCAGGCTGCCGGAGCGTAGGAGATATGAGTCCCGCAAGGAGGAGCGGCAAGCTGACGCCGATTTCATCATGGAGCGGCTGGCTGAGCTGCTACCGCCGGAGTACCGGGGCGTTTACGCCGATACCGTTAGGTCTTGAGGTGTGGCGCGATTTGCGAATCCCGCCACTGAATTAGGGAGATCGCGTGGAAGCGGACATTCATACTAGGACTCTCGATGCTGTTACCTTCACCGTACTGGACGTAGAGACGACGGGCCTCAATCCCCACTTCGGAGACCGCGTCTGTGAGATAGCGTTGTTGCGGTGCCAGGCTGGAAGAGAGTTGGGTCGGTACCATAGCCTGGTCAACCCCATGCGGTCCATCTCCCCTGGTGCCTTCGCCGTGAACCGCATCAGAGACGAAGACCTGATCGATGCTCCCCTCTTTGGTGACATCGCTCCCGTGGTATTGGAGATGTTGGGTGACAGCGTGATCGTGGCCCACAACGCCCCCTTCGATCTGGGATTTCTGGCCTCAGAGTTGAACATCTGCCGCTTGCCCTTCATCGACAACCCGGTCGTAGATACGCTGTCCCTGGCCCGGCGTTGGTACTCCTTCCCCAGCAACAGCTTGCCCATTGTGGCCTACTACTTGGGTGTAGATACCTGGGGCGAACATCGCGCCTTGGCCGATGTCCTCACCACTAAACAGGTTCTCGACCGTTTCCTCTCTGATCTGGCGGATCGGGGCGTTGCCACCTTGGGGCATCTCATAGAGGCGCAGGGTGGTCAGATGCGCTTGTGGCTGCAAGAGGAGATGGTACCCCTTCCTCCTCAAATTGAGGAGGCTTTGCGAACCGAGGGCCAGCTGGAATTGAGGTACGTGTCTGCCTCCGGTGAGGAGACTCAGCGAGTGGTCAGCCCTCTCCAGGTGACAGCCTATGCTGGATACCTGTATCTGATCGCCTTCTGCCACCTGCGCAACGAGCAGCGCACTTTCCGCCTGGATCGCATTGTCGAGATGCATTCAGACATATAGTTATGAGTCCCCTTTCGCACTGGATCTTGTTCTCATTAGGAAAGTCAGCATGAGTGAATGGAAGGATGATCAGGGTCTTTTTCGCCTCGTGCGGGAAGAGTTGTTTACCGCGGCAGTAGGCGATGTCATGGACGCCTCAGGGCTGATCCATCAATTCTTGCCGCCGGAGATCAAACCCCTGCGGAGCGATATGGTGCTGGTCGGTCGAGCCATGCCTGTGCTTGAAGCGGACTGCGCCGGGCAAACCATCGCTTTTCAAAACAGAAAAGCCCCGTTCGGGGTTATGCTGGAGGCCCTGGACGGCTTGAAGCAGGGAGAGGTGTATATCTGCACTGGTTCCTCACCTCGCTACGCCCTCTGGGGGGAACTGATGAGTACGCGGGCCAGCAAGCTCGGAGCAGTCGGGGCGGTGCTAGACGGCTATTCCCGAGATACCTGGGGCATCTTGCGGTTGAACTTTCCTACCTTCTCCCGTGGCTCATACGCCCAGGACCAGGCCATCCGGGGCCGGGTCATCGATTTTCGCTGTCCCATTTCCTTCGCCAATGGCGCCCAGGTGAAGACAGGAGACTTGGTCTTTGGCGATGTCGACGGGGTGGTGATCGTGCCGGCGGAGCATGAGGGGGAGGTGATTCACAAAGCCTTGGAGAAGGTGAGGGGTGAGAATATCGTCCGCAAGGCTATCGAGGAAGGCATGTCCGCTCGGGAGGCTTTCGAGCGTTATGGCATCATGTGAGGGATCAAAGTGATACTGGACAGCCATTCGACGTACGGTGCCGAGACCGCGACGAGAATAGAAGGCAGGTTTGGAGCCGAGGCTGGCCGAGAGGCCAGCCTCGATCCTGTTGATCAGATGTTCTTGTCCTCACTCGCCCGTGGAACGCACAACGATGTTCTTTAGGAACCAGCGCATGGTCATGGCGCTGTGGATGCTGACGTCGTTGCTCCAGAAGAAGTTGAAGTCCTCTGTGCCCGCCTCCAGCAGCACCCAACTGCCGCCAGGGTACGCTCCAGACGAGAAGATATGGGCCCAGCGGTACTGACCGGCAGGTTCGCGGTGGTTCGCCCAGCTGGCGTCGGTACCCGTCCGGCGGTAATCAAGGATGGTACTCATGCGGGGTGCCCCCGGTCCAGGATAGATAGCCTGCACGTAAGCACGGCTCTCCTGGTCGCATACCGAGTCAGACCAACCCCATTCATCCTTTAGATAACCTGAGTAAGGGGTGTTGATACACTGCAGACGCATCCACACCTCGGCCATTCCCGCCACGGGCATCCAATACCAGAATCGCATGCCGGTGCGGAATCTCACATACGCATAATCGCTGTCGCTTGCGTTGCTGACGTGAATGTGCGTATACGTCCCAAGTTGGCCGGCCTTATGGTCTAGGTAGTTCCAGTAATCAGGGGTCCATGGCCGGCCGCTGTCGTAGGTCCAACGGATCCACCTCCACCCGGGATAGGGCGGGGCGTACCAGACCCAGGGATTGTGGATATCCTCGGGCACCATCTCTGGCGGGACCAAATAGTTGGGCTCCTCTGGCCTGCCCAAGGTCTCGGCTATGAGATGGTGAAATCTGGTGTGGAACTCCCCACGCAACTCGGAAGCGCGTGGCATGTCAAAACCGATCTCCTGCAGAAACGCTCGCGACTCCTCAGCCGCCTGGAGTCGCGCCTCTTGGATTTCGGCCTCGCCCACGACGGTGGGTTCCGCTTTGGAAGCGATCTCACCCACGCGCTCACGGAGCCGACGGCGCAAGTCGTGGTAGGCTTCCAGGTTCTCGTCCCCCACAATGGAATGAAGCTCCCTCTGGTACTCTGTGCTCAGGCGTTCCACTGTGCCGGCCAGGGATTGGGCTTTCCCCCACTCGTCTTGCTCCAGCTCGAGGGATACCCCCGTCGCCATCCGTTGTGCATCCTCTGGTACCTCCTCTACTGGTTCCAAATTGAATCCGGTGCTGAACATCTTAAACCTCCTCTCTAACTCATTAGTATTGACCGTGGCCTGGCATGTGCCGAGAGCCCAAGTGGCGGGCCATCGGACTGACCCAAGGCTGCAGCATGAGTTGAACCCAGACGAAGTTCCTGTTGCATCTGTCTACTGCAGCCTCGACCATAGCCCGAACCGGCCTTTCCATATAACTCAACTCAGCGAGCCCATCGCTGGTTCGCTGGCGGGATTTCAGTCAGTACGGCCTGCAAGGTAATTCTGTTGGTGTCAATAGAATTAGGTGCTGGTGTA
>JBFFDV010000159.1:0-6430 GCA_041559215.1 Anaerolineae bacterium
AAAGGCGGCAGATTGCTGTTCATCCCCAGATATTAGAGTCGAGTGTACTTGATAGCATACACCTTGACATTGGGGTCCGCCTGAAGATCTGCGACGTCCTTGTAGGGCAAGCCCAAGGCGAGATCGATGTCACCCTGCCTCAGCAGCAATCCCCTGTCCTCAGGAGAGGGCACTACCCTCACGATTACCTTGGAGTTCTGGAAGTAGTCTTCGCCCTGCCAGTAGTTGGGGTTGGGCTCGAACACGTACTGCACCCCCGGCTCCCACTCGGTGACGACGTACGGCCCGCTAGAGTTAGCGTTGCTACGGAGCCACTCCATAGCGTATTCGTCATCGGCTGTGGCGTGCTCTTCAATAGTTGCTTCGTCCACCGCTCCGAGAGGGTTGAAGGCCATGATCGCCAAGGTCAAGGGAGTCAACTGTTGTAGCTGGAACTCCAGCGTGTTTTCATCCACCATAACGACATCCTCGTGGCTCGCGAGCCCCATGAAGGGGAAGAGCACGGGCGCGTAGCTGGTGGGCGCCAGGAACGCCATGTCATAGTTGAACTTGAAGGCGCTAGCCGTCATCGGGTTCCCGTTCGCAAACTTGAGCCCGTCCCGGATACTGTAGGTGACGATAGCGTTCTCCTCGTCCACCGTGATCTGATCGGCCATGCCCGGACCATATTCGGGCTGGCCTAGCAGAACTCCCTCTTGCTCTGGATCCGGCTTGAGCACCTGCAGAAGCGCCGGCTCATATAGATTGGCCACGGCGTAGTACCCGGCGTCGCTGCGGAACTCCCAGGGGTTGATGTGGTCGATGTCGCTGTCCAGAGCGACGACGATCACCGGTTTCTCCACAGGGGGTGGCGGGGCCGTCGTGGGGGTCGGCGGTGGTGCGGGTGGCGTCGTTGGAGATGGCGCCGCAGGCATCTCTGTGGGAGGAGGTGCCGGTGCGCCGCAGCTGATCACCGCGACCAACAGGGACGTAATCGCCAACAGGCTAAATAGGGTCAAACTTCTGGCTCTCATTACTCTCCTCCTTGTTAGGTGTTTCTGAGTTTGACTGTCTCTTTGTAGATCCGATCGTCCACAGACTCTCTGCTATCCATCACCTCCTTTCCAAACGGGCTAAGTTTGACCTCCGATGGCCAAAACCATTAAGGTAACCGTATCACCGTCCGCCAAAACGATCTGTGGCATCTCCGCCTGGCGGATGAATTTACCATTCACCAAGAAGAAGATGTTCTTTTCATCTATTCGCGCCAGCAACTCGTCATCATCAGCAGTTGAGCGCAGGGTCTCCCACAGTTCCCGCATAGTAGTGCCTGCCGCGATGTTCTTGGTTTCTGTGTCGAAACCGCTCGCCCTAGATCCAAACCCAAAAAGCCGCAGTTTGATCTCCGGCATCTTCCCTGCCTAGTCTACAACGATATCTCCACACAACTCAGAGAGGCCTAAGCTTTCCAACGTCTCCCTCCGGGGGATGCCCGTCTGCAGATCCCAGCCGTGCATCTCATAGTACTCATCCAGCAACCGATCGAGCATCTCCCTGTCGGTCACAAGTCCCTTGTTGGGCCCCTCGGGCACAGGCTCGTTCATCATCCGCCAAGGCAAGATATCGTCCTCTCGGCGCGCACCCTCACGAACGTTGAAGCATCTTTCCAAGGTAACGATTCGTCGACCCGCCGTCATGAGTTCCTCCTCGGTGAACCCCACCCCCAAGGCATATCCGAAAAGCTGAGCCATATTCTCGGGATTCACAGCGTAGGCGGCCGTCGAGGTAAAGGCGCAGAATCCCAGAGCATCGGTGGCCGCGTAACAGTCCTCGTGCCAGCGCACTATGTCAGACCGCTTATCAACCAGCGTGGCGTCCGCATAATTCTCATCCCCAGTGAGCTCCTTTATCAACGCCCGGGCTTCCTCCGTGACCCCGAACTCGGCGTAGCACTCGGTCATGAGATGATCCGGGCCCCTGGGGTTGACCGCAAAGGCCAGAGCATAGCTCTTGGCACTCCGCGTATCACAGGCCGATTGCTCCAAACCCTTGGCTTGGATCGCCCACTTCCAGGAGTCGCCGCCCACCTCCTCAGCCGCTTGCTTGGTGCCATTGGCCAGCAGATCACCGAGCAAACCCTTTCGCAAGGCTATGCGCTGGATCAGTTCCAACTGGCTATCAACGTTGCCAAAGTGCAGATCCAAATCATCCGCCTGCTCTCCCTTGATCAGCCCTTTCTCGTAGCACTCCATGGCCCAGGAGATGACATGCCCAGCGGAGATCACATCTAGCCCGTAGTCATTGCACAGTTGGTTGCTCTTGATCACAGCCTCTGTGTCCACAATCCCGCACTCTGCGCCCAAAGACATCATGGTCTCTAGTTCAGGGCCGGAATCTTGCACCTCGCCATAGAGGTGCTCCTTGCTCCGCACGAATCGGTGGCAAGCGGTGGAGCAAGAGAAGCAGGACTCGCGCCCGGTCAGATAACCTTCATCCTCCAGGTACTGGCCGCTGAGTTTCTCGGCGTCATCGATCGTGACCTGGCTGAAGTTGTAAGAGGCCAGCATCCTCAACTCGTTGAGAGGCGGGATGGAACCTGAGGTACCCCACCTATAGAGGCTGTCCGAACCGGCATCCTCGGACAATTCCCTGCGAGTACGGACAGCTAACTCGAAGAAGTCATCGCCCTCCGCTATCCTCAGGCCGCCAGTGCCGCGTACAGCGATGGCCTTGAGATTCTTGGAACCCATCACTGCACCAACCCCACCACGGCTGGCCGAGTTATAAAGAGAGAAGATGATACACGAGAAGAGCACCTTGTTCTCGCCTGCGGGGCCGATCAGACCTGTCTCAATCTCGTCATCTCCCAACTCCTCCTTGATCAGGCGATCAGCGTCACGAGTGCCCAGCCCCCAGAGATGACGCGCGTCACATATCTCGACCGAGCCGTCGTCAATCCAGAGATACACCGGATCTTCGGCAACACCATGGATGACCACGTAGTCATAACCCGCGTACTTCAACTCCGCACCTAGGTGCCCGCCGACGCTCACTTTCAGATATAGTCCCGTCGCAGGCCCCTTGCAGGTAACCGATGTGCGGCCCGACGAAGGTGCACTGGTGCCGGTCAGCGTGCCCGGACCGAAAATGAGCACATTGTCAGGCCCCAGCGGATCGACACCCGGGGGGACTCGTTCGTACAATAGCTTGGCGTTGATGCCCCTGCCACCAAGGAAGTGGAGCAAATCCTCAAGGGGTACATCCTCCACCCAGGTCCTTTTGGAGTTCAAATCTACGTTAAGTATCTTCTGCTCACGCAGATCTCTTATCATAGCTCTCCTCTCAAGCAAGCTCATCTCTGCGCGCAGAAGACTCAGCTGTGAGGCGGCGCTTTCGTTGAGCAACTTTCTGCACCGGCTCGAAGGTCAAGGCTCCATAGAGGCAATGGTCCACGCAGACCGGTTCGCCATCACACAGATCGCACATGAAGGCCACCTCTTTCTCGTCATTGAAGTCTGCTGCACCAAAAGGGCAAGCCCTGATGCAGTCTCCGCAACCGATGCACTCCTCTTCGCTGATGCGAACCACCGGCACGCCGCGGTCAATATGAGCCGCCCCTGTGGGACATACCTCGACACAGGCCGGTCGGGAGCAATTCACACATACGATGGGAACATTCAGGCCCTGACCCATAAAGCGGACCACACGAATGCGGGAAAGCGTCGGCACGAACGCGCCTTCATGAGTAAAAGAGCATGCCAGTTCACATGCCATGCAGGCCGTACATTTCTCCGCATCGATGTTCAAGGTGTCCATCGTCCCTCCATTAACCCAGATCAATTCCAGAACCGAGGCGACTGAGAAACGCGCTATAGCTACCATCCTCGATCAGCATGTCACGACATGCCGCTCCGCCAGCCTTGAGCAGCAGTGCCATCTGCACGACGCGCTTGCCCAGACTTTCCGCCGCTGCTACCGCTACCTTCGCATCTGCCTCGCCTTCCTCATGCAAACGACGCAGGCTGTCCTTGCCCATTTCATTTCGCGTCCAGCCAGCCGCGCCTATGTAGGACTGCCACGGATCGCCCGCGACGGGGACGCAACTCAGGAGCACGGCATGATTGATGAGTGTAGTTATCACCTGTTCCTGGCCAGCGAACATGTGACTGCCCTGCGCCACAACGCCCACAGTCTTCAGATTCTTAGAGACCTGACCTCCGTAGTAGAAATAGAGGGTATTGCCAAGCCTATCTATGAAGCACTTCAACTGACCCGGAATCCCCAGATGATAAACTGGAACGGAGTAGATTAGCGCGTCCGCCGTGACCCATTTGTCGCGGAGTTCTTGAAAATCATCCTCCGTTGCGCAGTCGCCCAACTTCTCACATCGGAAGCACGAGATACAAGGACCGATCTCTTTGCCCGCGATGGAGTACAGTTCACTCTCCGCCGATCCAGGAGCGGCTTTCTTTGCCGCCTGCAGAGCGCGCTCTAAGAGATATCGACTATTCCCCGTCTTGCGAGGGCTGGCGCTGATGCCGAGTAGCTTGATCTTCTCCACCGTTGGATCTCCTGCCGGTTCATTGACCGTGAGGTCGAAGGCGCGTTGAATGTCGAGAGCAGATCAAGCGCGTTCCGCCCCAAATCTTATACCGCTTGATGCTACTGGACAGCTAACGTCCACTCGATCTGAACCCCTCCACCAACTCCTCAATGGGCTGGTATGCCAAGTCTGGATAGCCATAACGGGCCGGGCTGAAAGCAAGGGCCCCTACCTCCGATTGGAGCGCTTCACGGAGACGCTGGTGGCATCGCACCCCCACGAGAGCTAGGGGCGTCCCCTCAGCCAACTCCACGCTCATCACTCCACGGCCCGTGCCCGGGTCCAACATACACACCAGGTCGGGGAAAATGGCCTTGATCGTGTCCTCGACCGAAAGCAACATCGTCTCGTTCTTGATCACCAAACGAGCGCGGCGTCCATCGTCTGGCCCCGTTCCTTTCAGGTAAGCCACAGTATAGTAAAACCCCATCTTCTCTTCTTCTTCGAGGAGTTCCACAAAGCCTGTGAACAGAGGTACACCATCGAGAATCTCAGCAGCGGCAGCAACCGGATCCTCGCCCTCGTGGCGCGCTCGCAACACCGCACGCCCTAAATCGAGTGCTCCACTGATTGTATTGGGAACCACAGAGCCCTTGGCCTGACGTCCAGTCATTGGGTAGTGATTATTGGCACCCATTCCGCCGCCTTTGGTTACCACCCAGCGGCCAAGTTGATCTGGGTATGTGGGCTCGGCAGCTTCGTGGACCACCACGACGTTGCCTTTGTAGTCGATGAGGGGCATCGGGGTGAGGGAGATGCCATGGCCGATGAAGCTGGTCATCTGGGTCTCAGGCGCCGAGCGCCCCAATGCGTCACCATCAATAATGGGGATGCCCATGCGGGCTCCCAGGGAGAGGATGACCGGGGTGTTGAGGCCTCCTACCTCGAAAGGCACCACGTGATCAATCCTCTTACCCAGGATCCTCTCCATCACGCGTGTCACTTCCAGCAACTCGAAACGTCGCTCCCAATGCTCCATCACCCCCTCGATTCCCATTGTCTCCAGGACCTTCACCGATCCCATCAGACCGCCACTGACCACGGTAGCATCGTCGTCAATCTCCTCCAGGGGGATGATGGTGGGCGTCCGGCCCATAGCAAAATCATGTTCGAGGATCGCTCCGCCCCATGAAGGGGAGCCGCCACCGCCTGTGCCAAGGATAGCCAAGCCTTCCAGCAGGGGAGCGACATCGTCGGGGGAGAAGGTATAGCGGCTCATCGTTCTCTTTTCCTTGTCGTATAGCAGCGTGCCAAGTGGAGCGAGCTTATGGCTCTTTGAAAGCCATGTTGCTCAATTACATTATGTCGCAAATCATGCGGCTTGTCAAGCCTCAATCGTGGGCGGGTGTATCCCGAAATTGTAGGGATTTCAGACTGGAACCTCGGCACAGCCAAAGCGACGCCTGTCATTCTGAGCCGGAGCACAGCGGAGGCGAAGAATCTAGCTGTTTACTTGGAGGAGCGAGATTCTTCGCACCCTGCGGGTGCTCAGAATGACAAGATGCTGGCGATTTCAGGCTGCCAGCCTATGCATTCACACGTGACTTGTGATGTACAGACTCTTGCCATTTGTCAGGTGCAGAGATCGGCCACAAGGTGTCGTTGACCTGAGACATGTGACCTACAAACTTGGGATGCACCTGGCCCACGATTGAGGCTTGACAAGCCGCATGATTTGCGACATAATGTAATTGAGCAACATGGCTTTCAAAGAGCCATAAGCTCGCTCCACTTGGCACACTGCTATACGACAAGGAAAAGAGAACGATGAGCCGCTATACCTTCTCCCCCGACGATGTCGCTCCCCTGCTGGAAGGCTTGGCTATCCTTGGCACAGGCGGTGGCGGC
>JBFFDV010000160.1:0-6356 GCA_041559215.1 Anaerolineae bacterium
GGGTCAGAGGTGACCAAAGTAGGAGCCCCCTCTCTGGCGAGAGAAGCACCTCCTTGATATATGCAGGGCCTGTGAGGAAAGGCTGCTGCCCTTGCACGGCCGCGGGCACCACCCAGGGGTTGCCGTACATCCTCAGCCACGAGAAGGGCAGGTGCCAGGCCAGGAGGACGAAGCCCAGTGTGAACATGGCCAACTTCCTCCACCGCCCTTTAGCGAGAGCCAGAAGGCCAATGGGAACGGCATACAGTGCCAACTGCCACCTGACTAACAGGGCCACGCCCGATATGAACCCCATGAAGAACCACGTGGCATTGTGTTCGCGATACCCAACGAGGAGATAGATCAGCAGTGCGATGAGTAGGGTGCCGAGAACATGGGACATGAAGGGTTCTATGGTGGCGTAGTAAAGTAAGGGCGTGGCGAGGAAGAGAGCTAGCGCGCTCAGCAGCGAGGCTCCTGGTGAGCTTAACTTGCGGGCGGTGAAGAAGGCTATAATGACAGCCAGCAGCGCAAAGAGGTTCGTGCTCAGCATGGGGAAGAAGCTATAGGGGAAGACCACGCCTTGATGTCGGAGGAAATACACGTCGTTGATGTGAAACTGGGGCAATCTGTTCGCTGCCGCGGCCAGCCAATAGGAGGGCAGATATAGGAACGCTGAGCCGTAGGGAAACACCGATGCGTATTCGCCCGTCTCCTCGTTCAGGAACACCTGGTACGAGTTCAGATCGGCAAACTTTGCGGCTTGGTTGGCTAGGTCAAGGTCGTGATCGACAGCTACCGAATGAAGCCACATGAAATACGCCAGGCCGTCGCTGCGTATCAGCGGCCGGTCGAGAGCCAAGAAGGAGACAAGCAAGATACAGACGATCAGCCAGGGACCGATGGCTGGCAGCACACGCTGGGCTTTCGACGGGGTCACGGAGGAGGACGGAGAATTTCTTGCGAGATCCAAAAACGCGCTCTCCTTAGCCATGTAGCCTAGTCGCTGGGCCGTGTCTCCGTGCCGAAGAGATCCCGATAGTCTTCATGCTGAGCGAAGTGATCGAGCCACTGTTGAGCCTCCTCCTCGGTCATCCATGGAGTTACCAGACGAGACCTCCGTGTCGGCTGCGGCCCAGGTCCGGGTTCCGGAGGCGCCATGTTCTTGACGGCCGCCACGACGGGAAGCTCCCGTCCCGGCTGGAACCAGCATTCCTTGCTCCATGGTGAGGGTGGATGTCCCATAACTTCGTTGGCGATGAGCCAGGGGCACATGCCGAAATGGTAGTCAGGCGCGTTCTTTTCCAGCCACTGATACATAGCCACGGTACGCTCCGCATGGCCAAGGAGGTCATAGCCGGGATAGCGGTTATCCCATTGCAAGACGCCGTTATGAGGGGCGAAAACTCCGCCTTCAGTGCTGATGACGGGCGCTTCCAGATCGAAATGTTCCTTCAGTAGTTGCACTGGGACACGATGGCCGATGAGGGAATTGTCATCGTCCATGATCGTTTTATCTGGAGTATCAGCCTGGCAGATGGGATCATAGGGGTATTCAAAATGCCAGTTCCCAGCTTGGTCGCGATAGCAATGGTTGAGCACACCATCATGACTCGCGATCCATGCTCCCTTGGAGAAGGCCTCCCGTGCTCTGTCTGATGCGTTCTGGGCCAGCCACTCGAAGGCGTTGATATACCAGCGGATGCTGCTACATTCTGGGTGATGAGAGCATTGTGCTAGGGCAGGGAGGGCCGGGTATCCTCCTAGTTCGATGACCGCCTCGGCGTCCCTCAACCAGTGGTCCATTACTAGCTTCGGTCTGCCACCACTCTGCCATTGGCCATCCTGCCACTCGCTGGAGAGGTTAGGTTCGTTGTTCACCTCAAACCATCTGGTGATACCCTCGTCTATATACCGCTTGACCGTGGACAAAGCCTGTGATGAGAGGGTGCCTGGATTAGGCTTATGTCGCCACATCCTGACGACAGGCATTATGTTATTGGCTCTTAACTTGCGAGCGAATTCAAGCACGGAGCCACTGCCATCGTCCAGAAGCTTGTAGATATTAATGCCCATCTCCTGAACTTGCCTTATCCAGTACTGATGGTCAAAATTGGCGTGAGTGGCAGGAGACCCGTGAACGCCTCTCAAGCTCGCCGGTCTCTCGAAATCCGATAGTTTCATCTTCCCGCTCCTTTCCTCGCAGGCTCCAACCGCGTACAGATACACGAGCCCTCATTCGAAGACTTAGTTCATGCCGAGCGGATTATACCATGGTCGCTGACATCTGACAACGGTCAGATCACCCTTATCAGCACTCGGCGGCTGCGGGGGCCGTCGAACTCGCAGAAGAAGATACCTTGCCAAGTTCCCAGCACCAGTCGTCCTCGCTCTACCAGGAGTGTCTCGCTACTGCCTACAATAGTGGCCTTGATGTGCGCGGCGGCGTTCCCCTCCCGATGTCTGTAGTTGTCCTCGAGAGGTATAGTCTTGTTCAGCTCCATGAGGATATCCTCACGTACGCTGGGGTCAGCGTTCTAATTGATCGTGAGGCCGGCCGTCGTGTGAGGCACATATACATAGCACACCCCGTCTTGGACTCCGCTTTCGGCGATCACGCTTTGCACCTGGCTGGTGATATCAACCAACTCTGTGCGGCTTCTTGTGGATACGTTTATCTGCTTCATTGTGGCTCCCTCCCGATGCCCTGTTAACCGCATCCATATTATAGCACATCATGTATCATAACATAACCGAAAGCCCGGCGAGGGCGAGGGGTGTCACCCAACGCTGTTGCATTGACTTGTCAGGACGAAGTACTGGTGGGCCCTCACCATCCTCCCTCTCCCATTGCAATGGAGAACTAGCAAAGCCCTGCCACGGCCACTGGGGGAGGGAGGACGCGAACTTTCTGTGGGGGACATCCCCATGCCCCTGGTCAGGGGATTGGCCGCCCGCTGAACCCCGCTTTGCTCATTGTTGCGCAACACTATTGGGGTGTCCCCTCGCCCTTTATTCCTCCCTACATAGAGGCTTGCTCCCAATTCCTGCGCAAGCCCTCATAGGAGAATAGGACCTGAACATGGAAAAGAGAAAAGGGCCACTAGGTTGCCTTAGTGGCCCTTCGTCTTCTCGAGAACTCTTCCCGCTCGACTCACTCCTCGCCCATCAGGAGCTGGGCGAAGTCTTCGTCGATCAACCCCTTCTTGAGAGCCTCCTCGATGTTGAAGGTGCCCTTCCCCGATCCAACCTGGCTTGCTGTTTCGGGCTCCTCTCCTGACTCGGTTAGTTTAGTCATCGCTGACTCGATGACCCTTCTCCTTTCGACATCTTCTGCCGTCTCTTCCTCGATCTCGGCGGGAGCCACCTCCTCCCCAGTTCCGAATTCCCCCTCTGCTGCCTCCTTTACGCCGCCCAAGACCTCTAGCAAATCCTGGATGGTTCGTTTAGCGTATAGCCAGACCATGCCGATGCGACTAGGTTGTTTTCTCCTGTCGAAAACCAGGGTCACAAATAGACTGTCGCCGACGCTGGTGGAATAGATATCGTAATTCTTGCCTTCGTAGAAGTTCAAGTTGAAGGTTTCTCTATCGTGTAGATATTGACCCATCTTGAAAGCGGTGGTGAAACCATCAGCGATGAGGGGTATGAAGGTGCCTGTATCTAGCCCCTCGGTGATGCCCACCGTGGCCATAATCTGCCCTGAGAGATCTGCGAGCATTATGCATTGGGCTCCCACCTCGAAACGGAGGTTGGACAGACACTTGTTTATCTCGTCAGACTGCGTATCCGAAAGCGAGGGCATACCTTCATCGCTCACAATTATACCGGACAGGGCATCACGGGCAGCCCTCATCAGATCGGAGACGTGAAAGGGTTTGGTGATGTATTCGTATATATCCAACCGGCGAGCTTCAGCCTCCACCTCGTCCGAGCCATAGGCCGTCATCAGAATCAAGCGGGTGTCAGGGCTTCGTTCCTTGACCTTCTCCAACAGTTCCAAGCCGTCTATGCCAGGCATGCGCAGATCGGTAATGACCAGGTCAAAGGGCTGAACCTCGATCTTCTCCAGGGCCTCTTCTCCCGATTTGACCGCCTCTACAGCGAATTCCTGCCCCAGTTCTTCTAGGCTCTCTCGAAGGAAGAAGGCCACTTTCTCTTCGTCGTCAACGATAAGAATACGCTTATCAACCGCCATTCTCTGCATTCCCCCCTTGTGTGGATTATGCCTCACTGATTAAGTATATAACAAATACGTGCCTGGGGGAGTTCCAGAATGGTCACGATTGGGTTTCAATCTCGTGACTCCTAGGGGATGAACATGTACCCTTTGCCCCGTATATTCACGATGCAGGAGGCATCTCCAATTCTGGCTTCAAGTTTCTGTCGCAGGCGCCAGAGATGGGTCTTCAGAGCGCCTCGCGCTTCTCGCTCAGAGCAGTCATAGCCCTGCACCTCCCGTGCCAATTCGCGGTAACCCAGGGCGCGGTTCATGTTGTCCATTAGGCAGGCGAGCAGCTTGAACTCGGTCGGGGTCAAACTTAGGGGTTGGCCCTTTACCAGGACCACTTGCTTCTCTCGATCTAATAGGAAGTGCCGAGTCCTTACGAAGCGGGACTCTGATAGATCCTCCCTTTCTACTTCCAGCGGTACCGTTCGGGCTTTCAATTGGCGCAGGCTGTCTTCGATGCTGCTCACCAGTTCCCGTTGGCGTATACTCTCCCAACGTTTGGCAAGTCCCGCCTCAACGCTCGCAACTATCTCCTCCACCTTGCAAGGCTTGAGCAGGTAGTCATGCGCGCCCTGGCGTAAGGCATCGACAGCCGAATCGAGGGTGCCGTAAGCCGTTAGCATGATGACGACCGTATCTGGCATCATCCTCTTCGCTTCTGTCATGACCTGCAGCCCATCGATGCCCTCCATCTTCAGGTCTACCAGGATCAAATCGAAGCTGCCTTGGCCGAACTGAAGCAGCGCCTCTTCGCCACTGGCTGCAGTGGCTACTTGATGACCTTCTGCCTCGAGGATCTCTTTCAGGGAGGAACGGACGGCTGGCTCATCGTCCACAACGAGCAACCTGCCCGGCCTAATCATCGCTGGCACCTCCCAAAATGCAGCGCAACCATCCTCATCATAGCAAGGACGGACGGGATATAATATAGTTCTCCCACTTTCCAAAGGGTATGGAGGACATTATCAAGCCCAGTTCTTGAATCTTGAACGCCCTATCGTACAGCAGGGCAAGAGCCCCCGTGTTATGGCCGGGAACATGTAGCGTGAACCTGTCCACCCCTTGCGAAGAGAGGCGATCCAGGCAAAAGCACAGCATCCTCTCTACATCGTCCTCTGCGTTCAGAGTCGCCAGGGGGCCGATGGTTCCGTCATCACAAACATAAGCGTAGCCGGTCACCTCTCCATCTTTCTTGAAGAGATAGCAGCGCATCCCTGCAGCACCCAACCAGAAACGATGGTCAAGGTCGCGCTTGGCTCCCCTGATCGCTAGGTCTATATCATCTATCAGAGCTATCGTCTCCTCAGTCAGGCTGACCACTTCACCCGGTAAGGGTTCGACTTCTCTGGTGGCTTGGCACATATCGGAGATATTTCCCTCCAGTTTTAGCACGGGCATCCGCGGGAACATACCGTTCCGGGTATATAGGGAGACCGAGGGCCAGTTGGCGGCACTGGTGTAAGCAGCCATCACTCTTACTTCTTTCTTGCTCTGGGCCTCGACCAGGGCCTTTTCGAAGAGGTCTCTGCCGAGGCCGGTTCCTTGAAACTCTGGCGCAACGACGAAGTAGGAGAGATACCAGAGATCGCCTCTCACTATGTTGCAACAGAAGCCGGCCAGCCGCTTTTTTACCTCTGCCACTAGGAAGCCTTCGCCGCTGGTCCCCAAGAAGTGACGCCATAAAGGGAGGCTCTCCTCGAAATCCATTTCCACCAGCGGCAAAGCTCTTTGCATAGCGAATTGATTCAGTGACTCCACCAGGGCGTTGTGCGCTGGTTCCAGGTCTTCCTCTGTTGCCGGACGATAGTTCACCTTCATAGAACGTGTCACCTCCAAATTTGTTCATATCAAATCCCACCCAAACGGTTATGCAGATTATAGTGCATCCGACTGGCTGTGTCAATCGCAAAGAGCGGCATTGCGCAGGAAAAGCCTGTGGAGCACGAGGGATGCCCCCTCGCCCTTCATTTCCCCTACATATTGGGGCTTGCGCCCAATCGCTACGCAAGCTCCAAAAGCTCATGCTCTTGCCAAAATTGCATTTGTGTGTTATAATATGCATTAAAGTGAGGATCGGGATGAAAGGGACGATGACCGTTCAGGGGGAGATGCACATCTTCGTCTTTAACAGTGCCATAGAGGGCAC
>JBFFDV010000161.1:0-6312 GCA_041559215.1 Anaerolineae bacterium
CCCAATCGTTCGCGTCGGTCCACTCAGGGACGACGATCACGCCCGCAGACTGATACCGGGGATCCAAGTAGTGCTTGTTGTCCGCCGTTGCCCACGGCTGACCCACTATCTCCAGAGCCGTCTTCTCCAACTCGATCGGGACCAGCAGCCACTTGGGCCTGATACCCAGGACCGCAGCGGAGGTCGGCTCCGTTTGCTGGAAGACCGCCTGTATCACCACATCCCACTGAGCCGCGGAGAGACCCGTAGTCAGCAGGTTGGAGTGATTCGAGGCATCAAAGACGTTGTGGGAGCACCCCATGGTCGGACCGGCACCACTGTTGTCTGTGAAGAGAGCAGACACCAGAGAGGAGAGAGTCCGCCATGCAGCGTTCCCTAACTCGCGAGGTATCCGCTTGAACGAGCCCACATCGTCACGGTCGATCATCTCCAAGGTCAACCCGATGTAGCCGCCCTTCTTCACAAACGAGGCGGTCTCCTCCGCGTCCGACCAGTTGATCTCCGTATAGGCGCCACCCTCAGCCACCGTGGGCAGGTTGCCAAAGCCCCCCGTCTTCATCCACGTGATCTGATTCAACGTGGGGAAGTCCTCTTCGTAGACAACCGGAGTCCACCACTTAGGGCGCACGTTGTACGCCTGCAGTAGCACCTTGTTGAGCACGTTCTTCACCACAGACGTCATTGACGCCGTGGTGACGTTGGCCAGCCGGACCCGCTCAGGGACGAAGTGACCATAGAAGTCATAGTCACCCGTCATCATCAGGTAGAGCTCGCGTACACCAGACAGCCTCGGAATGTCAGAATGAGTCTCCGGTATAGGGAGACCCATCAGTCGCTCGAGAGCCAACTGGACACGGTCCATGCTATCCAGCATACCCCACACCCGCGAGCCATCGCGCGGCTCTCCTACTCCCGTCACGATCCCATCTTCCACCAGACCCGCCAGCATACCAGAGTATCTTTCGATCTCAGTATCCAGTTGATCGGGAGTGAAGATGCGGCCGGAGAATTGCGCTCGAATGGCATCCTTGATCTGCTGAGGCAGAGGAGACCACTGCAACTTGCTGGCTAGTACCGTCTGGCACTGAGCACGTAACAGAGCCTCCGCCGTCTGAGCCGCCGCGCCAGGATCCACACCGGCGCCCCCCTGATTCTCAGGGGGCTGTGTTGCAGCGGGAGCGGGGGGCGCATCCCCACCACCGCCACCACGGTTATCAACCCTTTGCTCTCCGCCGGCAGGAGGCAGCGGAGCGGGGGCCGGATCGACAACCTCATCTGTTGCTGTTGCTGTTGTTTGCCCCTCAGTCACTTGGTCCTCGTTAGGCATCTCAAGACCTCCTTTCACAGAGTTGAGGACACGATCAAACGACCCGCCAGAGGCGGGATAGAAAACCACGTCAACCGAGTACACGTTGCGAACGTCATCGCATACCCGGACCTTCCCATCCATGTGGTACCCGCAGAACATATCAGCACTCAAACCGATGTTGGGCACCGCCAGACCGTTGCCCTGGTCATCCAGGATCTGATCGACCATCGCCTCCACCCAATCGGCAGCCGGAGTCTTAGAGAGCCGTAGCCGGCCGGTCAGAGCCATGGCCACATCATCGAACCGTACACCAGAGAACACGCCCACCAGCTTCTCCACCGAGGGCAGACCAAAGGGCACGTGATCGACGAACGAGGCGCACCCCTCGAACCGTGGTATGGAGTTGCGGAGGACCTCCGCAGGAAAACGCCAGCCATGTAGCGTATTCCCTGCCTTCATCAAGGTTACCATGTAGCGGTCCTTCGTCTCCAGAGGTCCCTCGAAAGACACGTCCAGCCGGACCCGCTCGCCATCATCCATGCGGATAGCATCACCCACACTCGAAGACACATCGTAGCCGGAGACGTCCACCCCGAACTTCTTTAGCCGGCGGATGATCCGCCTCTTTGCCTCCGCCTTCTCCTCCGAGGTCAGACCCTCAGTCCGGTCCACCATCTTCCAGGCGAGCTCCGCATGTTCCCGGTCGTGCATCGGGAGTTTCCTCTTCCCAGGGACCGCAAAGTCACTTGCAGGGAGGGCCTCCCTTTGCTCCTTTGATAGATCAGCCATCGTACTCCCCCTCTCACGCGGGCCGGCGCTAGGGGCTTGGCCCGCTCGCTTGCGCGCTACGCGCCTTGGTGACAACCGTGGCCAACCTGGTCCCCGGCCGTGTCACCAATCGGGCACGCGCTACGCGCCTAGACCTCGGCGGGATCCGGCAACATAAAAGTACGTTTGTACCCCACCGGACCCTCGATGATAACCACGCGGTCCTCTTCCACCCTGTAGCTCATGACGTTGTCAGGATCAATCGCCAGTTCCTTGCAGGCCCAATCCAGCATCTCACCGTTGCTGAGCTCAAGCCTTTCAGCGATCCAGGCAGCAGCCGTCTCAGCGGGCTCGTGACGAGACACCCCACCCCCCATAACCACCGTGGCCACCCCCACTTGCTCCGTGGGAGTTGGCTCAGGTGCCACCCCATGATCAGGATGCTTAGCCCTCATGTGAGAGCTCAGACCAGACCCCGTCTTGAAACCCTTGCCACACACCACACAGGTAAAATTGTCAGCCATCGCTAACCTCCATCCTCGGGGGATACCCCCATCTCTTGTAGAAGAATGTCCACGTCGACAACCTCACCGGCAATCTTGTAGGCCAACTCCATCGCCTTCCGGTCCGAGATCCACCCTTGCTCTTTCATCAAAACCAAGGGCTCCATAACCTCTTTGAAAGCCTGGGCCACCCGAAGATTGTCCTCTTCTCGCAAGTCAGCCACCACGTAGGAGAGACGCAGATCCCCACCGCGAGGCCTGCCGAGCTTGTTAAGTAACTGAGCACGATAGGCAGCCTTCTCGAGGAGGTCTACCAGCATCTCGCAGAAGAAGAGTTGCCGGTGCTCATAATGCCGAACAGTAGGACCGGTCATCTCGCGAGCCGTTGCCCTGGTAGCACTCTCACCCTCCGAGAGAAAGTGCAGGGGCACACCCGCGCCGGCCGCGATCATCAAGCGCAGAGCACGACCATCAGGGGCCACGTCCTCCGCATGTATCTCAGGCTTCACCGGTGACCACGTCTCGGTTTCATCCGTGACGATCACCGAGCCAGGGGAGGGGGGACTCGCATACTGAGCTTGCTTCTCCATAATGTCCCCAGGACCCGCGCCCTCGATCTGCACATGCCAGAGGAAAGCGTTTTTGTACCGGTTCACCCTCACCCGGTCCTCCAACCACTCACGATACCTCCGCAACCAGGGGAGGATCGGAACGAGGTCGCCTTGACCCCGCACACAGCCCACCGGCCGGTTGACCGCGTAGTGCAACATAACAGGGGAGTCCACATCATCCCTCGCAGACTGCCAGCCACGCCACCACCGCCCCTCGATAGGATCATCGTCGCGTAGCTCGTGATAACGTAACTCCTTTTCCAGATCTTCAGGATCAGTCTCGATCCTGTCTATCTTGATAGCAGGGATGGTCCGCACGTAGGTCATGCCATCCACCTTGTTGGTGAACAGCACTACAAACAACTCGCCTGAGCGAGCCAGTTCATCAGACCAGGAGTACAACCTCATATCCAACCTGTTCTGACGGTGCCTCCAAAACTTGCGGATGAACTTGTCAACGTAACCGATCGGGGACGTCACGTTGATTCCCGTCCCCACCACGTAGTCAGTCGTAAGAGAAACGATCCGGTAAGCCAGGGGATTCTTGCGCCACGCCTCGAGCGCGTCCTCGAAGTCCTCCCTGAGCTCCCACCACTGTCTGTCTTGAGGGCCGGCCGCACCGCCTACCTGACGCCACCACCGATCGTCAACCACCTTCACTGCGGCCCTCACTCGTTCCTCGATCACGTCACCAAACAACCGCTCCGCCAATTTCGCTCTCCAATTCATAGGTCAACCTCCAACTTCTTACCTAACTAACTCGAACACGCCGTGCCTCGAGCATCCTGGGCCGTGCCCTGAGCATCGTGAGCATGCCCTGCCCGCCCTGAGCATCCTGAGTGGGGCGTGGCCCGTATCGAAGGGCCTGTCCTCGAGCGCAGCGAAGGATCATATCACCCCCAGCCTTCCCAGCAGGATATTGACCACCAGGCCGACGAGCATCAGGATGAGGGAGACGTAGATTTTGTTCAGCGTGCCCTTCAACTCCTCCATATCCTTCACCAGGGCATCGAGCTGTTCTCTGGTCAGCATCCCGTACACGCACCCCGGTCGCTGGTCTACAGTCACCCCTTTGGCCCTGGTCTTCCGGTACCTTCCCAGGGCTGCTTTCAGTCTCTTGACACCTTCTCCATCGCTTTCCATCAAACTCTCCTCTCTTCGTAGGCCGTGCCCTCTCGTCGCTCTCGGCAGGTGTGTAGGGGGTCTCGGTTGCGATTAGCCCATCCCTCAACTCGAGTATCGCCAGATGACACTTCATCGGTTTCTCCCCGCCGTCACAGTTCTCCTCCCTCGACGGGAGGCCAACCTTATCTCCCCCCCCTTGATGGGAGGCCTGTCCTGAGCCTGCCGAAGGAGCTGGGGGAGGGTGAGAGCTTCTTCTACTCCTCACCCCCACCCTAACCCTCCCCCCTCAATGGGGAGGGAACTTCGCCGAGCCCATGAACTATCCCAGCCTACGTCATGTTCCCATTCCTCGACCTCCAAGACTTCTCTTGAGCCCTCACGGGCAAAGCCTGATAAGGACTTCCACCCCCTAATCACAGTTCTATACCCAACTCCGTCGAGAGCTCGTCCAGCGCTTTGGCGAAAGCGCCAGCCAGGCCATCGGCCGCCTCTCCAGATAGCGCCCTTTTGGCGCGCATCAGCGTGGCCAGTTGTCCCGCAGCCCGGGATAGCAGTTGCAGCGCTCTGGCCGGGTCGTATGGCGCTTCCAGCACGCGCCGCATGGCGATCCTCAACATGGCTATCTCCTCGTCCAGCGAGACATCTCCCGTCGCCGCCAGGCGTCCGACGTCCAGCAGTTCCTCGTCGGTGAACATCTTGCTATAGAAACCACTCATCTCCATCACCATCCAACATCTCCAGCATCACATCCAGTTCCTCAGTTCGAGGCACGACCACGATCAGCGAGCGAAAGAGCAGTCCGTACAGTCGGAGCACCAACTGCCTGGCGAGCGTCATCGCAACTCCCTCCTGACTATCAACAGAAAGAGCAGGCCCGTGCCCAGGGCGCCCAGGAGCCCCACCAGGGAGATCGGCCAGAAGAGCCCCTTCACCAGCATCTCGAAGGTGGCCAGGCGATCCCGCATCACCGCCACGAGGTACACGCTGCCCCAGAGCAGGTCCTGCCAGAAGATGAAAGCGGTCAGCAGCAGCATGACGATCACCGCTGGCCGCCGTGGCCTGAGTAGGGAGAAGTAATAGCAGGCCGTGCCGCTGGTGAGGGCGATCAGCCCGAAGGTCAATAAGATCAAACTCTGTACTGTTTCCATGTCTGCCTATGGCCCCTAAAACAAAAGAGCCCTGGGATTCACCCTCATCGAGAGTGGATCCTCGGGCTCCTTTACGGTCTTCGCCTGTGGAGCGGCGAGGCCCTAGCCTCTTCCCCGATCAGGAAGGCCTATTCGATTGTACTCACCGCTGAGAGCGCAGAGGGCGCAAAGAATCATTCCCTCAGCGGTCTCAGCGTTCTCTGCGATAACCCCTTTACTGCCTGATGCGCAGGATATACTTGCCTTTCTGGCGGGTCACCTCCAGCTCCGCGTCCTCGGGCATCTCCTCCAGAGCCGCCAGGAGGCGCTCCAGAGAAGGGAAGACCCGGGTGAGCTCGGATTTAACCTGGGAGGGCTCCCGCACCGCCCTTTCGTGAACCTTCAGCTTACGTACTTTGGCGATGAACTCCATATTAGGCATGATCCATCCTTCGCTGCGCTCGAGGACAGGTCCTTCGCTTCGCTCAAGGACAAGTCCTGCGCCCTTAGAACATTTGTTCTAATTATAACACAAAATCCACCCCTTGTCAAGATGGTGAGGAAAAATTTAAGGTTGGGGGTGGGACGCCCTCTCTCCACCCCCCGGCTGAGTGCAGCGAGGCGGGGGAGGAATGAGGGCACAAACCATCTCCTCTCCCTCGGTGGGAGGCTCTCCTTATGCTCCCCTCCCTTGATGGGAGGCCTGCCCTGCCTGCCCTGAGCGTAGTCGAAGGGAGCCTGCCGAACGGGTCCGAGCCTCCGGGAGGGTCGATATCACGGTGCGTAGCTCTTCATCACCAGGGGCAGGTAAACCTTCACTTGCGCCTCACAGGCGCCCATATCCACAATGGGGCCCGGGCCCACGCCGG
>JBFFDV010000162.1:0-6262 GCA_041559215.1 Anaerolineae bacterium
GAGGCCCACCGCGTGAAGCAGGGCATTGACCCCCCGCAAACGCGTGGCCGTGCCGGGGGCAAAGATCCATTGCCAGACCACACCGGTCACGACAAAAGATAGGGCCATGGGAAAGAGATAGATCGTGCGAAAGATGCCCTCGCCCTTGATCTTTTGGTCCAGCAGGATGGCAAGCACCAGACCAAGGACCACGCACGCCACCAGGAAAAGAAGGGTGAAGAAGAAGGTGTTCCAGAGATCAATATGGAAGCGTCTGGCCGACGTGCCCTCCCCTATGAGAAGCTTCCCAAAGTTCTCCAGCCCGGCCCAGGCGTAGTTAGGCTTGATGCCATCCCATTTAGATAGAGAGACCCTGATCGTCCAGCCGATAAAGCCGTAGACAAAGATGGCGATCAGGATGATCGACGGAAGAATCATCAGGAAGGCGATCCAGCGTTCGCGCCGTGCATGGGCCATGCAAAGTACCTCCAGTTCGTGAGATGGGCGCCGCCGAGAGGGCTCTCACCATCCCGGCGACGCCCACAGGGTTCAACGGCTGCGTCAAGAACCCTATCCTACTGGCACATGCCAGCGTCCACGCAAGCCTGGGCCATGGCCGCTTGAGCAGCGGCGACGTCCAGGTCGGCAACGAAGAGGGTCATGGCATCGCCGAAGGCAGTGACCCAGCCCTCAGACGCCGCAGCACCGTGCGCCAGGCTGGGCACGATCTCGTTGGAGGAGAAGTCGTCCATGGCCGACTGCAGGTACACGTCGTACAGAGAGCGGTCGCCATCGGTACGCGCCGGGATAGAGCCCTTGATCGGGTTGAAGGCGTCCTGCCCTGCCTTCGAGCCGCACACGGTCAGCCAGGCAATGGCGCCGTCGCGGTTGGGCGCACCGTCAGGCAGTCCGAAGGAGTCGGAGAGCATGATGAAGCTGCCTGCCGTGCCCGGCGAGGGAACATATCCGAACTCGACATCGGGCGTCCACCCGGCCGCCTTGAAGTAACCTTCCGACCAGTCCCCCATGATGGTCATGGCTGCATCACCATCCACAACCAGCTGGGATGCCTGATCCCAGGACAGGGCGGCGTGGTCAGCATTCACATAGTCCATTATGCCGACAAAGGCCTCCAAGGCCTCTGTCACCCCAGACCCGTTCCAGTCTGTGGCGCCATCCCACAGGCCACGATAAGCATCCGGTCCCAACGTGGCCAACAGGACAGACTCGAAGACGTGGATATCCACCCAGACGCCGCTGTCGCCCACGGCCAAGGGCGTGACGCCCGCCGCCTGGAGAGTCTCGGCCACGTCAAAGAACTCGTCGAGAGTGGCAGGCGGAGTCAGGCCATTGTCTTCAAAGACCTGCTTGTTGTACCACAGGACGTTGGAGCGGTGAATGTTGACCGGCACGCTCCAGATTTCGCCCTCGTAGGAGAGGATTTCGATAACCCCAGGCGGGTAGACGTCGAGCCAGTTATTGTCCTCAAAGATGAAGGTGACCGGCTCCATCTTCTCCGCCACGACCCAGGTGTCAATCAACTCGTGACCAGCGTGGACCTGGAAGGAGTCGGGCATGTCGCCAGCTTGCAGCCGCGTGGCGAGCACGGCCTTCGCTTCCATTCCAGCGCCACCGGCCACAGTGGCGTTTATGATCTCCACTCCCGGGTACTCGGCGTCAAAGACCTCGTACATGGCGGCCAGGCCCTCGGCCTCTCCACCGGCGGTCCACCAGCTAAAGATCTCCACCGAGCCAGTGACCGGCGGTGCCGTCTCCTCCGGCGGTGGCGGCGGTGCAGGTGTCGCGCAAGCGCCAACCACCATGGCGATCACCACCAAGCTGGCGATCAGTAACCATCGCATATTCTTAAACATCGTATTCCTCCTTGTGCTTTCTCATCATTATTAGGCATATTACCTGTACCGTGGCAAGGTGCCGACGCCCATCCTCACCCCCCTTCCAATCTTGGGCACCACAGGTCCCCACTAGGAGGGCGTAGCTTGTCTCCAGCGCCACCTTCCAACCGGGAGCCCCTTCCTGATTGGCAGCAAACGCCCTTCAAAGCTTCCAGAACATCTTGCATTATAGCACCTCGTCCCAATCATGTCAAGCCAAAACCGAAACCGTCGCCAATATGGCTCGGTCGGCGTTGCGTGGCAAAAGCCTGGGGAGCACGAGGGGTGTTCCTTCGGCTTCGCTCAGGACAGGCCCCTCGTACCTTTCATACCCCTGTGTCTTGGGGCTTGTGCCTAATTGCTGCGCACGCCCTCGGTCTAGAGTCGATTGCTCAAAGGACCTCCCTCTGGTATAATAGCCTTCGAGGCCCTGTTCTACCTTAGACAGCGACTTCATTGCGGGCGAACCCCAGTGAAAGGAGCAAAACCACGATGACAGACCCGTACCGATTCGGATACCACCCCGACCTGCTGGCTCAGTTCCCCACACTAACCGCCGGTGTCGTTTTCGCCAAAGGCATAGACAACATCTCCGAGGATACGGCGACAGAGAGTTTGTTGCGCGTTCAAGAGGATGTGATCAAAGCGAGCTACGCCTCTACCCCCATCTCCAGCCATCCCCACATCGCCTCCTGGCGCGCGGCCTATTCCAGCTTCGGCGTCAAGCCTACGCAATACAGGTCCGCAGTTGAGGCCCTGCTGCGCCACGTATTGAAATCTGGCGCGGTGCCTCACATCAACAAGCTGGTTGACATATGCAACTACATATCGCTGAAACATGTCCTGCCTGTAGCTGCCTATGATCTGGCCTTTGTCTCTGGCCGGATGGAGGTTCGCTTTTCTAAGGGTGACGAACCTTTCCTCCCTCTGTATGGCAAGGAGATCGAGTATCCGAAGCCGGGAGAGGTCGTCTACACCGATGACGAAGGCGCGCTCTCCCGCCGCTGGGTCTGGCGTCAGTGCGATAGGGCGAAGAGCACGCCTCAAACCCGGGATGCGCTGCTCACCACCGAGGGGGTCAACGATATCGAGCGTGAAAGAGTCGAGGCAGCGACAAGAGAATTGGCCTCCCTGGTAAGCCAATATTGTGGCGGGGAGCTGTCGTGGAGCCTGCTCGATACTGATCATCCCTGGGCCGTATCGGAATGACCGTCCTGTATCTAGCCATCGCCTGGCTGACCGGCATCTATCTGGCTTCCTCCTTGAGGGTGCCAGGCTGGGTTCTGGGGTTGGTAGCTGTCCTGGCCATGGGCTTTGCTCTCCTCTGGTGGCGCGAATGGCGAGCCAGACTGGGCGGGTTCTGCGCCCTTTTCCTTCTCCTGGGCGTCCTACGCTATGATCTAGCCCTTCCCCGCTTCGACGAAAGCAGCCTGGCTTACTACAACGGCCGGGGAGAGATCACGGTTATCGGGATAGTCGCTGATGAGCCAGAGGTACGGGACCGGTATGTGAACTTGAGAGTGGCAGGCCGATATCTGGAACTGGACGGGTCGGGCCAAGAGATTAAGGGGCTGGCTCTCGTACGCGCACCTCGCCATCCCTCCTACGCCTATGGGGATGAACTGCAGATAAAGGGGGAACTGGAGACGCCACCAGAGTTCGAAGATTTCTCCTATAGGGACTATCTCGCCCGACAGGGGATCCACTCTATGATGCGTTATGAACAGATCACCCGCCTGAGCCAGGGACATGGAGACCCCTTTCACCGAGCGCTTTATGCCGTCAGAGGACGACTTCAGGCCACCATCGCTCACCTTTTCCCCGAGCCCGGCGCCTCGCTGCTCACCGGCATCCTCTTGGGAATAGAGATCGGCATTCCCCCTTCTCTCATGGAGGATTTCAACCAGACGGGCACCACTCATATTATCGCCATCTCCGGCTTCAATATCGCTATCCTCGCCGGGGCCATCGGCCTTCTGACCAGGAGATCCCTTGGCATATACCGATCCGCCTTGGTCGCAATAGTGGCCATCTCCTTGTACACAATCCTGGTGGGGGCCGATGCTGCCGTAGTGCGCGCGGCGATCATGGGTTCGCTCTCGATGCTGGCCATCATTGCGGGAAGGAGAACTTACGCCCTCGCCTCTCTGGCCGTGGCCGCTGTCCTGATGACTCTTTGGAACCCGCTGCTCCTGTGGGATATCGGTTTTCAACTCTCCTTTGCCGCGACGCTCGGCCTCGTGCTGCTGGTTCCTCCTATGGAGACGTACTTGGAGGGCACCCTGTCCCGCCTTCTATCGAAAGAGCGGGCCAAGGCAATGGTGAGGCTCCTCAGCGAGCCGCTCCTCGTCACCCTGGCTGCGCAACTGGCCGTGTGGCCGCTCACGGTTTACTACTTTCATCGCTTCTCCTTAATCTCTCCCCTGAGTAACTTCCTTGTCATTCCCGCACAACCTGGAGTGATGATGATAGGGGGCCTGGCCACCGTAATCGGTGCCCTTAATCCCTATCTGGGACAGCCTATAGCTTGGGTAGCCTGGCTTCTTCTCGCTTATACTATCGCTGTGGTGGAGGTGACCGCACGGTTCCCATTCACCAGTCTGGAGTTGGCCCACTTCGGCGCAGGGCCGCTGATGCTTTACTATGCATCGTTAGGAGGCATCATCTGGCTGGCCAGTCAAGGCGGGGCTGGTCTGAGGAGAGTCTGGGAAAGGTTCAGTCGGGGTCTGAGTACCAAGATGGGGATCGGGGCGCTCGCAGCGGTGGTGATCTTGGCCTGGATAGCTGCGTTGCAGATGCCAGATGGGCGGTTGCATATCGTCTTCTTCGATGTGGGCCAGGGAGATGCCATCCTCATCCAGTGCCCCGCTGGGCAGCAGATTCTAGTCGATGGCGGCCCCAGCCCCTCGGCCCTCCTTTCGCGCCTGGGGCGTGAGATACCTTTCTGGGATCGCAGCCTCGATCTGGTGATACTGACACATCCAGAGGAAGATCACCTCGCCGGTCTGGTGGAGATGCTGGGTCGGTATGAAGTGAGGCAGGTGATAGATTCCGGGCAGGAGTGCGACACCCCAACCTGTGAAGCCTGGCAGGAACTGCTGGCGGAGAAGGGGATAGCTAATCGGCAAGCTGAGGCGGGGATGGGGATAGATGTGGAGGTAGGTCTGCGGCTGGATATCCTTCACCCGCCGTCGAGATTGATGGAGAACACGACCTCTGACAGGAACAACAACTCGGTGGTGGTACGCTTGAGCTATGGAGGCTTCTCCTTGCTTTTGACAGGAGACGTAGGGCAAGAGGGGGAACAGATGTTACTCAACTCAGGCCAATCTCTGGCCAGCCTCGGTTTGAAAGTGCCACACCACGGAGCGGACACTTCGCTCACGTTACCTTTCTTGGAAGCGGTTGATCCTCAATTGGCTATTATCTCAGTCGGGGCGGATAACCGCTTTGGCCATCCCCATGAGGAGACTCTTGAGAAGTTACAGGGCATCCACGTTTATCGCACCGATCAATATGCGAACATAGAGGTGGTAAGCGACGGCGAGCGGTATTGGGTCTCGACCGAGCGCTGACCAGCGTCTCGGTAGCTTCTATTGCTCGCCTGGGTAAGATCCGTATAGTGGAGTCCGCTCAAGCTATGAGAAAGCCCTTACTGGTACCATTTACCTATTGCTAGAGTGATGAAGCTGTGGTATAGTGAATACTGGACCAAAGGGACCAAGTTATTCCTAATATGTCCGCGCTTTGCGGGACACTATCATCCCAGAGCAGGGTACTTGTCCGATCGAGAGCTAAAGACACAATGACAGAACGCCACACTACAAGGCCGAATGTGAAAAACGGGTTAGAAAAACATCTCAGAGTCGGCAGTGTCGTTCTTCTCATCATTATGCTCGCGTTGGCGCTTTCCTCGAGCGCGCTCTCCAACTCGCCCCCTGAGCAGCCCTCGCCCCCTAGCGATGTCAGGCTAGATGCAGGGGATGACGGTCGGCAGATAGAACTCATTGAAGGCCAGGTTCTTATTCTCAGCTTGGAAGGCAATCCTTCCACCGGCTACACTTGGCAGATAGGAGAGGAACCCACGGGTATCCTACGCCAGATGGGAGAGATCGAGTTCGAGCCGGTATCGAATCTCTTGGGTGCTTCAGGCATACAGACATTGCGTTTCGAGGCTGTGCGAGCAGGACAGACCACTCTCAGGTTGATCTATCACCGGCCTTGGGAGGTGGATGTGGAACCAGCGAGAACCTTCTCCCTTCAGGTCCGAGCGGAGGGCCCCTTCAAACGTGGTGGCAGTGCCCCTGCCCCCACCCCCACAGGTACCGCAGCCACATTCGATTTGGAGACCCCCATACTTGCTGAGAATCAACTTCAAGAGAGTCATC
>JBFFDV010000163.1:0-6257 GCA_041559215.1 Anaerolineae bacterium
AAGTCTACTTCCCCCCTCCCCCAGTGCATTGGGAGAACTGGTAACGCGGTGCGGCAGCCACTGGGGGAGGGGGGATTGAGGGGGGTGGGGGCAACAGGAGCTCGTCCTGACAAGTTAATGCAACAGCATTGAGGGACACCCTTCGTGCTCCCCGGGCTTTTGCTGCCGCAAAGGCATCAAGGCTCGAAATTGCCTTCAGTTAGCCCACATGTTACAATTGAGATGAAGCGATACCCCTGGAGATGATAGCATGGCCCGTTTTCCACAAGGTAAGTGCCAGGTATGCGGGAGGACTTCCCTCGTCTGTCATAACCTCGCCGCTTGTGTGGATTGTATCCGCCAGCGCCCTGACCAGGTTATGCCCCACATCCGCAAGCTTCAAGCGGTAACGCGGCAGGAATTCGATTTGCCCATAGAGCCACCTCAGGACCTGGCAGGGGTAAGATGCCCTCTCTGTGTCAATGAGTGCCATATACCCGATGGGCAGCGAGGCTTTTGCGGGTTGCGCACCAACCGCCAGGATAAGCTCGTCCACCTGGCTGGAACCGCGACCAAGGGTATCCTGCACTGGTATCACGATCCTCTGCCTACCAACTGTGTGGCTGCCTGGGTCTGTGCTGGCAGGGACAAATACGGCTACAACAACCTGGCCGTGTTCTATGGAGCCTGCACCTTCAACTGTCTGTTTTGCCAGAACTGGCATTATCGGCAGATGTCCCCCGAGAAGGAGGGAATGACGGCTCAGGAACTGGCCGACAAAGCGAATCGGCGCACCTTCTGCGTCTGTTACTTTGGTGGTGACCCAACAGCGCAGATGCCTCATGCGCTAGCCACTTCCAAGATCCTGGCCGAGCGGGGGGTTAGAGTATGTTGGGAGACCAACGGCTCCACGCAGCCCAGATTGCTGGAGAAAGCTGTGGAACTCGCTCTGGACACGGGTGGCTGCATCAAGTTCGACCTGAAGGCCCATGACGACAACCTGCATAGAGTGCTGACCGGCGTGGCCAACAAGCGAACCCTGGAGAATTTCGCCCGCGCCGCGGCCTATATACCTCAGCGCCGCGAGCCACCTTTGGTGATAGCTAGCACGCTACTGGTGCCTGGCTATGTGGATGTGCAGGAAGTCAGCCGTCTCGCGGCTTTCATCGCCTCTTTGGATCCTACCATCCCTTACTCCCTCTTGGGATTCCACCCTCATTTCTTCATGCCTGACTTGCCTCGCACTTCGGTAGGGCATGCCAGAGAATGCGAGGAAGCTGCCAGAGCAGCGGGGCTGGTTAACGTGCATATTGGAAACCTCCACCTGCTTTCCCGAGACTATTGAGAGGACTGCTGGCCGTAGAGTGCAAAAAGGAGCCGCTGGCTATCAGTCAGCGGCTCCCTTTGATAGTATCTACTGGGCTTTCCCCAAGAGATAAGCTCAGGTTCTCTTCAAATCCTCCTTGAATAATTCGCGAAAGTCACCGTCAAAATCTCTTAAGAAGCGACGTATATCCAGAACATCATCTATGTCTATGCCGGGCATGTCCTCTATGTTCTCCAGTTCCTCTGGCGTCAGATCGGTGATCACCTCTAGAGGCTCATCTTCCTTCACCATGGCCAGGATGATCCCCTGCGTCTGACAATCAGGACAGGAAACCATTAGCATCCACACATCATCCTGCTGCCCCATGATGAAAATGTCATTCTCGCCGTATTTCTGGGAGCACACAACGCACTTGATGTTCGCTATCAGTTGTCTAACGAAGTGATACTCAGGTGAGTTCTTGTCCATCTTCCTCATCATTCCTCCCTGTCTCTTCGGCAGATTCCTCTTCCTTCTCGACGACAACTGTAACGTTCGGGACCAGGTCGGGCAGCAACTTGACGGGCACCGTGTAGATACCCAGCTCGCGAATCGGCTCCTCCAGCTCTATCTTGCGGCGATCAATGCTTTGCCCGATCTCTCTGCCCAAGGCTTCGGCGATGTCCCCTGTCGTGATTGAGCCGTACAGCCGATCTTTCTCACCTGTCTTGACAGAGAAAGTCAGAGTCACCCTCTCCAGTTCCGTGGCGAAGTCGCTTGCCTCGGCTTCTAGCCGTTGTTGGCGCCTGGCCTCAGTCTCACGGCGTACCTCAAGCTGTTTCAAAGCTCCTTCGGTGGCCACCAAGGCCAACCCTCTGGGGATGAGGTAGTTGCGCGCATAGCCTGCTGCTACCTCACGCACCTCCCCGGCCTGACCTAGATTATCCACATCTTTGAGTAGAATTACTTCCATAATGCCTGTCCCAACCTCTGATCGCCATTTATGCTATTATACTCAAGAATGACCAGAAAATCAAGCCCGAGACGCTCAGACAATGCAATTTTAAGGAAAAGATCGTCCTTTTTTTGGCGCTCGCCATATGATATAATAGGCAAACGTGTGGATATGTCAAAGGTGAGGTCGTCAAGTTTGGGGAAGGCTTGGTTCGGTGAGGACCGGAATAGAGTGCCGGTTCTCCTTTCGCTGTCAGGGCTTACCCTGCTGCCCTTCATCCTGCGCACGGTCAGGCTCGACTTGCAGCCTCTCTGGTGGGATGAGGGTTGGAGTGTTTACTTTGCCACGGCTGATATCCCCTCGATGCTCGCCCGCACCGCCGTTGATATCCATCCCCCCTTTTACTATTTGTTGTTGCATATCTGGATCGCCATCGCTGGCTCCAGTGCCATATCGGTTCGCCTCTTCTCCGTTCTGGTTGGCACCGTATCCATCCCTCTACTCTTCTTCCTCGGGCGCCGTCTTTTCAGCACGCGGGTGGGGATCATGGCCGCCTTGACGATGGCTGTAGCCCCATTCCATATCTACTATTCCCAGGAAGTGCGGATGTACGCCCTAGTCACGCTTCTCGCACTTTGTTCTATGTATCTCTTTCTCTCCTTGCTGGAGGGGGAGGAGGCCGGCTCTGCTTCACGAATTCGCTGGCTTCTTTATGTCGTGGTTACCTCTCTTGCCATGTACACCCAGTACTATGCCGCCTTTATCCCTCTCTCACAGATCATCTACATCTTTGTCCGCTTCAGTCGATATAAGCCTCTGCTTGCCAATTGGCTTGGGGTACAGATGGCCCTCTTACTTTCCTATCTTCCCTGGCTTCTCTACGCTGGAGGCAAGTTAGTGGCATATGTTGGAACTAAGATGGTGAAGGAAGGTGATGTGCCCCTCAGTCTGTATGACTATTTCCACCAGCATTTCGTCGCCTTCTCCGTGGGACATTTGAGTGAGGATAGGTCCTGGCTATCCTGGCTTGCGCTTGTCTCCGTCGGTCTCATCATATTGGGTATCATCGGGTATCTCAGATATCGCCCCTCGGCTGCCTTCGCTGCCTGGCGTCCAGCGTACGCCATCGCCTTCACTCTCATCTATCTATTGTTTCCTCTCCTCCTGGGCTATCTGATCAATCTACGCTACCCCTTCACTTCGCCTGGGATCGAGCGTCTGTTCCTGTTCTCGGCTCCTGCTTTTTACCTCCTGGTAGCTCTCGGGCTGACCTGGCTGTGGGAAAAGCTTCATCTGCTGTGGCCAGCTTTTCTGCTCCTGGTTGTGGTTAGCTTCCTGCCCCTCTTTGACTTCTATACCGTCGAGCGGTATGTCGGGGAGGATTACCGCCCTCTGATCGAAAACGTGGAGGCTCTGGCTCAGCCCGATGATGTCATCGTCGTCGTTCATCCCTGGCAGATTGGCTACTTTCAGGCCTACTATACCGCTCGACTCCCTTCATTGTACCTCACGCCCAAGTCGCCCGCCGACGTCACCAGCGAAGAATGGGCCGCCAATCCGGCACTCATGGCTCAGGAGTTGGATCGTCTGTTGCTTGAGCACCGTTTCTTGTGGTTCCCGGCCCATCAAGCTCTGGGCAGGATAGTGGAGGAAGATGTGGAGGGGTACCTTTTCCAGAGGTATTATCCCATCCTCAACCAATGGTTCAGCCAGAGCACGAGATTGAGTTGCCACGCTACTGGGGAGGAACTGGACGTGGGTGAGCAGCGGGTGAACTTCAGTGGCAAGATCCAGCTGCTCAGCTATGGCCTGACTTCCAGGCCCGTAGAGGCAGCATGGGGTGCTCTTCGCATAGACCTGCGTTGGAGGATAAGCGGAGAAGTGGATGGCAGATATCAGATCGCCTTGCGTTTGGCCGACGAAGAGCGTCGGACATGGGCTGTGCAAGACAGTGAGCCCCTTGGCGGCCTGCTTCCTTTCCACGAGCAATCTGTGGGCAGCGAGCTGTCTGACCGTCACGGCTTGCTTATCCCGGCCGGCACGCCGCCGGGCTTGTATCAGCTCCGATTGGGGGTGTATCGCCTTTTGGACGGGCGTTGGCTGGACATACTCGATCGGCGTGGCGCACCTCAGGGGGTGGAGGCCGTTTTGGGCACGGTGGAGGTTCTTGCGCCGGTCTCTCCACCGCCCGTGGAGGCCCTATTCATTCAGGACCCTCGGCAGGCAGACTTCGTCCCGGGTATCCGGCTTCTCGGATATTCCTTGGAAGGCGAGGACTTCCAGCCCGGCGACAGCCTGGAGATGACCCTCTTTTGGCAGGCCTTGGTGGATCTGCCTGAGGACTATCATCTCTCTCTCCGGTTACAGGATGGTGCGGGGCAAAGCTGGGCCTCTATCGAGGGGCCTTTAAGCCGCGGTACTTATCCCACTGGTCTCTGGAGCCGAGGCCAACTAGTACGCGGTATACAGACCTTGCCAATTCCCGCCAGGGTGCCTGGCAACGATTATCGGCTCATCCTCAGCCTGTACCGGCCTGCTGATGGCCAAGCCCTACCCCTCCGTAGATGGGGCTTGAACGCGGGTGAGAGTTATCTCTTGGGCACGATAAAGGTGGCAGGCAGGCCCCACCAAGATCATCCGCCTGACTTCATCGGCTACCCCACGTCCCTGCGCCTGAGCGAAGCTGTCCAGTTCCTGGGGTACGATCTCGATCGACAACAGGCCAGTGCTGGAGATAGCCTCCATTTGACCCTGTATTGGCAAGCCTTGTCAGAGATGGACGCATCCTACACCGTTTTCACCCACTTGATTGACGGCCAGAACCGTATCTGGGGTCAGAAAGACAGCATCCCTGGCGGTGGCTCCTTGCCCACTAGCGGTTGGTTGGCAGGCGAGTACATAATCGATCAGTATGAGATTCCCGTGCGGGCCGATGCTCCTCCGGGCGAATACCTCCTCGAGATAGGCATGTACGACCCGACGACGATGATCCGTCTGCCCGTCTTCGATGACCAGGGAACCGAAATAGGGGACAGGATCCTTCTTGAGGCCACTCCCATATACATTGGCTTGTGATGTGTGCTCTGTGCTCCGGTGGCACCGCAGCCGCATTGCTACTGATCTGGCACATTGATATAATCGATATAATCAGTTCGTATTTGGTGCCTAAGGAGGAAGCATATTGAAGCGAATCAGGGGCTTTTTGACAGCCCCTGGGCCTCCCTCCACCTGGGAGATCACGATCTTAATCATCAGCCTGCTAGTGGCCACCTTTTTCAGGATCCATCTCTTCGAAGCTGCGCCCCCGGGGCTGCAACATGACGAGATTTTCAAGGCCAATTTCGCCCTTGATATTCTGGATGGAGGATGGCCGGTCTTCTTCGACGCCAACGGCGGTGAGGAGGCCCTCTTCCCTTACCTGGCCGCCCTCTCCATCTCCCTCTTCGGGCGAAACTTCTTCGCCCTACGCCTGGTCTCTCTGGTTTGTGGCATCTTAAGTATCGTTCTTAGCTATTGCTTGGTCAGGGAGCTCTTAGGGCGCCGGGTGGCCCTTCTCACGGCAGCGGGTCTGTCCATCTCCTTCTGGCACATCTTCGACAGCCGCGTCGCGCTTCGCCCCATCACTCTCCTGTTCATGGCCGTGACCAGCTTCTACTTCTTCTGGCTGGGCCTGAGACGAGGCACGATTGTCTGGTTTGTCCTGGCCGGTGTTTTCTTAGGGGGCAGTCTCTACACCTACCACTCCGCCGCCCTGATTCCCTTGACCATCGTCCTCTTCATCCTGCTATACCAGCTTCCCTTCCGAAGGACACTGCTTTTCGAGCGTTGGCGAGGTATCCTCCTGACTTTCGTCATCGCCCTCATCATCTTCCTGCCAATGGGATATCATTTGTATACATCTCCGGTGGTCTCTATAGCGCGAGTGCGGGATCTCAGCGATCATGTCAACCTCTTCCTGGCTGGCGATCCAGGCCCCATATTCAGGGATATGTTGAATGTAGCAGGCATGTTTGGCCT
>JBFFDV010000164.1:0-6244 GCA_041559215.1 Anaerolineae bacterium
CCTCCGACGGCGTCTTGCCCGAGGAGTGCCCCATCTGTGGGGCAGCGGAGGAAGAGTTCAAGAAGATAGAGTAGCCAGGATTCGCAGCAGGATGCTGAAGTCTTGACTATTGGAGAGGAGGTAACATGAGCGAAAAAGTGCAGTTGAACGTAGGCGAGCTAGCGCCGGACTTCACGTTGCCTGCCGCAGGGGATCAGAAGATCACCTTGAGCGACTACCGGGGCAAACAGAACGCGGTGGTAGCCTTTCATCCTTTGGCCTGGACCTCGGTTTGAGAGGCCGAGATGGCTGCGTTCGAGGCGGAAAGTGCCAAGTTCGCGAGTCTTGATACCCAGGTCCTGGGTATAAGCGTAGATAGTGTGCCTACCAAGACCGCCTGGGCGGAGTCCATGGGGCTGAGTTCTGTGCTCTTGTTAAGCGATTTCTGGCCGCACGGCGAGGTGGCCCAGCGTTACGGCATGCTGAGAGAGGAGGGCTTCACCGAGCGCGCTGTCTTCCTTATTGACAAAGAAGGTGTTATTAGATATATTAGAGTCTACCCTTTGGACGAGGTGCCGGACCTGACGGAACTGTTCGAGGTGCTGGAAACACTCTAACCAAACCGGAAATTGAGAACGATCGTTCTCAATTTCGCCTGATGCAGAAGGAGATTCATTATGCCAACAAAAGAGATGACTTTCAAGATAGGGGGAGAGGCGGGGCAAGGCGTTGAATCCAGCGGAGCAGGCTTCGCCAAGGCTCTGGCCCGGGGAGGCTGGCATGTCTTCGGCATGCAAGACTATTACTCCCGCATCCGTGGCGGCCATAATTTCTATCAGATTCGCGTCAGCGAGACGCCCATCTACTCGCATACCGAGCGCATAGACCTACTGCTGGCCTTAACACAAGAGGCGGTGGATCGTCACTGCGATGAAGTCGTACCAGGCGGCGGGGTCATATGTGAGGAGTGCCTTGAGGTAGATGGCCAAGCACTAGAGGAGCGAGGTGTCACCTATTTTCGAGCGCCCTTGACCGACATAGCCAAGGAGCAGGGCGGCTCAGAGGTGATGCGCAATACCGTCGCTCTCGGTGTAGCTGCTGGCCTGGTCAAGTTCCCCTTCGAGATAATGGGCAGCGTCATCGAGGACAACTTCAAGAAAAAGAGCATGAAGGCGGTGAAGCAGAACCTCAAAGTGGGAGAGGCGGGCTACCACTTCGCTCAGGACAAATACGCAGGCAAGCTTGACTACCAACTGGGGCACATAGATGACGCGCCGCCCAGGATGGTCATTGACGGCAATCAGGCCCTTGCTCTGGGAGCCTTGCTAGGTGGCTGCAAGTTTGTGGCCGGCTATCCCATGACTCCAGCCACTTCTATCCTTCAGTGGATGGCTGGGCATGGAGAGCGGTATGGGGTAGTGGTCAAACACACCGAGGACGAGATCGCAGCTATACTAATGTTGATCGGGGCCGCCCACATGGGGGTTCGGGCCATGGCTCCCACTTCAGGCGGCGGTTTCTCCTTAATGACGGAGTCGTTGGGCTTGGCGGGGATAACCGAGACGCCCATCGTCATCGTTGAGGCTCAACGCCCTGGTCCCGCAACGGGCCTGGCCACGCGTACTGAACAAGCCGATTTGCTGTTTGTCATGCATGCTTCACAGGGCGAGTTTCCACGGATCATTCTCTCGCCCGGCACGATCGAAGAGTGCTTCGAAGCCGGCTGGCGGGCTTTCAATCTAGCGGAGAAGTATCAATGCCCGGTTATTATCCTCAGTGACAACTTCCTGGCCAACTCCGTGCGTAGTATAGACACAGACACCTTGGATTTCGAAGGGGTGCAGATCGACCGCGGCGAATTGCTCACTGATGAAGAGGTGGACGGACTGGAGGGAGAGTATCTGCGGTATGCGTATGCGGAATCGGGTATCTCGCCGAGGGCGCTCCCAGGTCATCCTAAAGCAGTCTATCAAGCGACGGGTAACGAGCATACTCCCGATGGGCATCTGACGGAGGAGCGCGAACCTCGTCGCATGCAAGTGGAGAAACGGCTACGAAAGCTAGATACCGCTCTTCAGGAGATGGAAGCTCCAGTGTGGTACGGTCCCCCGAAGGCCGAGCTCACCTTGATTGGTTGGGGTTCGACCTACGGGCCCCTGAGAGAGACCGTGGATCGCCTCAATGCAGAGGGCAAGAGTGCAAACATGTTGCATATTCGAGATGTGTGGCCTTTCCCAAAGGAGAAGGTACGGGCGGCACTGGGCGGTGCAGGGCGCACCGTCATGGTTGAAGGTAACGCTACAGGGCAGATGGCTTTTCTCCTCGAGGCGCACGCCGGTGCGAAGATTGATCATCATATTCGTAGATACGATGGACGCCCCTTTTCGCCAGAATATATCCTGGCCGGGTTGAAGGAGGTTTAGAATGGTTGAATTCAAAGACTATCAAAGCCCTGTACGTCCCACTTGGTGTAAGGGCTGTGGGGATTACGGCATCTGGAACGCTTTGAAGTTCGCCCTGGTAGAATTGGATCTGGCACCCCATGAGGTGCTATTCGTGAGCGGGATTGGCTGCGGCAGCAAGACGCCTGATTATACCCACGTCAATGGCTTACACACCCTTCATGGTCGATCGCTCCCCCCGGCTACCGGGGCAAGATTGGCCAATCATGAGCTTGAGGTGATCTGTGTGCATGGTGACGGCGACGGCTATGGTATGGGCCTGGGGCACATGATGCATGCTGCGCGGCGCAACCTAGATATCACAGACGTGGTCCAGAACAATCGGGTCTACGGCCTGACCAAGGGTCAGTACTCGCCCACGAGTCCAGCCGGCTTCTTGAGTAAGACCTCCCCCCAGGGCGCGATCGACAGGCCGGTCAATCCTTGGGCCTTGGCTTTGGCTGCAGGCGCCACCTTCATTGGCCGTGGCTTTCCTGCTGACCTCAGACATCTGATCGAGGTACTGAAGAAGGCCATTCAGCATCGTGGCTATGCGCTAGTGGATGTATTGCAACCGTGTGTCAGCTTCAATCGAGGCTATGCCTATAAGTACTATCAACCTCGCGTCTACAAGTTGGAGGAGGAGCCTGGTTATGATCCAACCGACCGGGCGGCTGCCTGGGAGAAGGCTCACGAGTGGGGAGATCGCATCCCTATCGGGACCCTGTACCAAGTGGAGGGGCAGCCTACCTATGAAGATCAAGTATCCGTACTCCGCGCTGGCCCCCTGGTGAAGCAAGCGTTCCGAGAATGGGCGCAGGATGATTATGAGGCTTTAAGATCAGAGCTCATCTAGGGTCTTGCTCTAGCCTATTGTGATACGTTATCATAAGTAGATAGAAAGGAGAATCGGCATGCGATACGGTGCAGAGACCAAGCTCGGACCTTCGGAGGTCCTGGATAGGGCCGCAGAATATTTCGGCAAAGAGCTGGGGCTAGACCTTACCTCGCTCGACGATTGCTGCGCCTCCTTTGTTGGGGGCGGTGGGCATGTCACTATCACCGTGGCCGAGGGTCAGAAAACTGCTGTAGATCTGGAAACTCGCGAATGGGATTACCAGGTCAAAAAGTTCATGGCAGATAAGCTTAAATAGATTCAACGTTGGAAGAAAAGTAATAATCACAAGGAGGAATGATGGAGAAAGCAGTACTCGATGTCATAAGCAAGCGAAGGACGGTTCGCAGATTTACTGACGAGGATGTGAGCGACGAGCAGGTGGAAACCATCTTGGAGATGGGGATGTACGCTCCCACCTACATGAACCGTCAACCCTGGCATTTCGTGGTGATAAAAGACAAGGCTCTACAAGAGCGGTTGGGTGAAACCCTTGGCGTCCGCCCGTATATACAAGAAGCAGCGGTCGTGATCGCCGTTTATGGTGATCCAAACATCTCAGATACCTGGGATCTGGACGGATGCGCTGCCATCGAGAATATGCTCATCGCCACTGCGGCGCTTGACCTAGGTGGTGCATGGGCAGGCAGTCACGGGAATACATTCTGGGAGCAGACCGAGACGCTCTTGCAGAACGCCCTGAAGGTCCCTAGCGGCTTTCGCGCCCTTTCTTTGGTCTGCGTGGGCCATCCAGCCAAGGACAAGTTGCTGCCTCCCCACAGCAAGGAGGACAGGTTCGACAAGACCAGGGTTCACTACGGGAACTGGAGGAATCTGAAGCTGTGAGCGACGTTGTCGTATATTCAACGCCAACCTGAGGCTACTGCTATCAGGCGAAAGAGTATCTTTCGCAAAAGGGGATCTCCTTCACCGAGTACAACGTGGCCGCCGATCCCTCAGCCGCCGCGGAGATGGTGCGCGTCTCTGGGCAGCAAGGGGTGCCCGTCATAGTCGTTGACGATCAGGTAATTGTGGGCTTCAATCAGCCTCGACTGGACCAACTCCTTGCTGCTCGGAGAGTTGGACGTGCCCGCCTGGGCCTGTCAGTAGCCGATGCGAAGACAATAGCCGAGAAAGAGGGCTATGGGCCCAAAGAGGGTGCTTACGTTGGGGCGGTCAGGCCTTCGTCACCAGGAGATAGAGCGGGCCTAGTGAAGGGAGACGTCATAATCCAGTTGGCTGGACGTCGCATACTTAATGCCGATGACTTGGAGGCTGCACTCGCCACATTGACCGCTGGTCAGCCGGCCTCGCTAGTCTTTCTACGCGATGCCCAGAAGATGCAAGTCCAGGTGACGCCATAGTTCATCTTTAGACCTTCCAGGAGATGAGGAAATGGACAAGGACAGGTTGGAAAGCGCCTTGATGGCGCTGAATATCGCCATCCAAACAGAGAAGGATGGCCGTGAGTTCTACCTGAATGCAGCCCAGAAGACCGATGATCCGCGGGGCAAGGCTCTGTTCAGTTCTTTGGCGGACGATGAACTGGGCCACCTACTCCTGCTGGAGGCTCAACACGAAGCCTTGATGAAGGAGCAACGTTGGCTGCCCCACTCCGAAATGGGTGAAGAAGCGGAACCTGCAAAGGTCAAAGGAGCCCCCATCTTCTCCCCCGAGGCTGTAGCGGAGAACATAAGTGCCTACACCTCCGACCTTTCTGCTCTGCGTATGGCTTTCTTGATAGAGAAGGACGCCGTAGCCTTCTACGGCAAAGCCGCTTCCGAGACGGACGACCCCAACGGCAAAGCGATGTACCAGTACCTGGTCAGTATGGAGAAGGAGCATCAGCGAATCTTGGAAGAGGAGTACCAGACGCTAGGGAAAGAGTTCTGGAGCACTATGGGGTTCGAGCCCTTCTAGGGCAATATTAGCAAGCTAAGGAGAGACTTATGAAACACGATACCGCGCCTGCCCTTTCGGTCTTGCGGGAAGCGATCCGCAACGAACTGGATGGGCAAACCATGTATATACAAGCTGCAGAGAGGACAAAGGATGAGTTGGCCAAAAGCATGTTCCGCTCCTTCGTCAAGGAGGAGGAGCAGCATGTGCACATCTTGCAGGTGCAGTACGCCAAGGTAAACGAATTCGGAGAGTGGGTCGACGTAGATATGGCCAGGAAAGAACCGCGAGACCCAAAGCTCGTGCTCTTCCCCCTAGAGGAGAGAGTGATAAAGCAAATCATTCCCGAAGGCGCCAGTGACCTGGAGGCCTTGCAGATAGCCATGGACTTCGAGCAGCAGGCCGTGCGGATGTACGAGCAGGCGGCCTCTGACGCCGACAATCCAACCTCTCAGGCCTTCTACCATGAACTGGCGAAATGGGAGGGCACGCACTACGAGATCCTGGATAATAGCTACGATTATCTAGCCAATAAGGGCGAGTGGTACTTCCTGCAGGAGGAGATGCCCTTCTACGAAGGTTAGGTGACGGCACCAATCTCGTTCTCTTCGTATCCAAAGAGACGGAATGGGAAAAAGTGAATAAGAAGAATCAGGAAACGATAACCCTGGCTCTCAAGGAGTACATTCCCCCGGACTGTACCTGCGCCTTTGAGGACCGCATCCGTGCGCTCCATGGCGTGCACGAAGTGCATCTCAACCCGGTGGCCGATACAGTCCAGCTACTCTACGACGGCGACGTGGTGAACCTGGAACACCTCAAGCATATGCTGGCCGAACTGGATTGCTCCTGCGAGGGAGAGCCAGAGCGGCCGGCCCACGCCCACATGGAGCACGAAGGGCAGAAGGCAGCGGGGCATGACCATCACGCGATGATGGAGAAGGATTTCCGCCGTCGTTTCTGGGTCGTCCTGGCCCTCACCGCGCCGGTGCTAATCCTCTCGCCCACTATTCAGGACTGGTTTGGCTTC
>JBFFDV010000165.1:0-6238 GCA_041559215.1 Anaerolineae bacterium
ATGACGGGAAAAGGCGCCATTTCCCGGACAGCCAAGGCTCCGGCAATAGTATTGTGATCGGTGATAGCCAGTGCTCCCAACCCCTTTCGCCGGCAATGTTCCACAATCTCCTCGGGAGACAGAAGGCCATCTTTGGAATAACAAGTATGAACGTGCATATCTACCTTGATCACTGCCAAGTGTCATCTCCCTAGGAAGCCACGGCTCTTAGAAAATGGGATGAAATCTCGGCTCTCATCGAGAAGCGAAGCTACAATCTTAACGCCCTCCGCATGGCGCTTTCGAGTTCTTCAGACGTAAAAGGTTTGTTTATGAAGAAGGCAACCCCCGCATCCTCCGCCTCCTCCTGTCTCTCCACCTGATCTACGTGTGCAGAAATCATAATCACAGGGACATCCTTGAGGCTTTCGTCGGCTTTCAAGCAACGCGTGGCCTCAATGCCATCCATAATCGGCATCTTCGAATCCATGAAAATGATATCCGGTCTCTCCTTGAGAGTCATCTCCACCCCTTCCTGCCCATCAGAGGCCGTGAGAATCTCAGTCTCTATATCCACCGCAAGCTCCATCAAGCCTGCAAAAACCCTCCTGATGTCCTCACGATCCTCGACATAAAGCACCTTCACCGGCGGTTTCTTAACGGTCAAAACTTGTCCTCCTCTCAATTGACAAGTACAGATAGGAGCTTTCAATACCGTGAGCATTATCGCACGATGTTGCCTGATTGTCAATCTTTGTGACGTTGTCCATAAACTCAGCTTGTGATATAATAACACCCGAGATCCCAGAATCAAGGAGGTGCCATGAGTCACGACATAAAGACCCTCGATGTCCGTTCGAAGATGATCGGCGTCCTATTGCGGGGCGCTCGACTGAAGGCTGGAAAGACCTTGAAAGACTGTGCGGACTTGCTGGGTTGCTCCCCGCACACGATATCCCAATATGAGTACGGACGTAGCGGTATCTCCCTGCCTGAACTAGAGCTACTTGCCAGCTTCTTTGACGTACCGGTGAGCTACTTCTGGGAGGAAGACTCTACCATTTCGGAGGAAGGCCCTGAGCTTCCGCTCGCCGAGAAGCTAATACCCTTGCGTCAAAAGATGATCGGCGTACTGTTACGTCAGGCGCGGCTGGAAGCAGGGAAAACCCAAAAAGAGTGCGCAGAGACCTTAGGCGTTTCGGCCAACACGATATCCAACTACGAATATGGTAGGAAGCCCATATCCTTTCCTGACCTGGAACTCTTGGCATCCCTCTTTGAAGTACCTCTTTCCGACTTTCTGGATCCAGAACTGGTCACCAGCCGTGTTTCGATCCCCAGGAGCGGCGCTGGCCTGTTATCCCCTGAAGATGCATGGGCCAGTTTGCCCCAACAGGTTCAGGAGTTCATCTGCCACCCCGACAGCCTTCCATACCTACAGATAGCCCTGGGGCTGTATGAACTACCCAAAGACTCTTTGAAACATCTCGCCGAGACGATACTATCTATGGAAGGACAGGAGTCAAAGACAGTGAAATGAGTAGGTCTACTACTCCCAATGCTGTTGAACAGAACGCTCCTTTTCTCGGTAGCCCGGGCAAGTTCACCAGTTATCGTGATATCAGACAGGTCCTGACCGCTGCTCTCCGGGAAGCGATTCAGACTATCAACTGTCGAGCTGGGTCTTTGTTGCTTGTTGACGGGCAGCCGGTCAGAATAAGACAAGGCGATTTATCCCCAGAGATCGAGGGCCAGATTTCCCTGTGGGAAGACAGCCTTCAGCAAAGACTGCGCATGTCCCCGTGGCACATGGCAGAACAAGAGCACCCACCCATCACCACGCACATCATGGAAGATTGTCTACATTTGCTGGTCAACACACTTCTGGTGGGCGACGGCGAAGTCACAGGGTCCCTTACCATGGTTTTCACACCCGGTCACACCCTTTCTTCGTCAGAACGGCAAGCATTGACCTCGTCTGCTAGGACCATAGGCAATCTAGGCAAGATCATTGAACAGTTGACCATTACCCAGAATAGCCTGAGGCAACTAAGCTTTCTGTACGAGACCAGCCAGGCTCTGGTATCCATACTCGACCTCAAAGAGGTGTTGGACAACACCATGGCTCTAGCTGCGAAGATTTTGGGCGCCTCCGCCTCCACTCTGATGCTGCTCAAGGAAGATACGAAGGAACTCGTGTTCGAGATTCCACACGGTGAGAAGAGAGAATTGTTGCTTAGCTACCGCATGCCTATAGAAGAAGGGATAGCAGGTTGGGTTGCCACCCATGGCCGACCGGCCATGGTGAACGATGTCTCGCAAGATGAGCGCTTTAGCAAAAAAGTTGATGCGCACACTGGCTTCTTGACTAAGTCCGTCATCTGCGTGCCCCTGCAGACAAAGGACCGGACTATAGGAGTCTTGGAGGTGCTGAACAAAATATCTGAGGAAGGATTTACCGACGATGATCTGCGACTGTTAAGCACCCTCGCTGCCCAGGCAGCCATTGCCATAGAGAACGCCCGTCTCTATCGAAGCCTGCAAGAGGAAAGAGACAAGATCATCCGAATACAGGAAGAGGCGCGCCGCGAGTTGGCTCGTGATCTGCACGATACCACAGTGCAGAGCCTTTCCGCCCTTACCATGCACATAGATTACATGAAACAGCTATTGGAGAATGAACCCGAGACAGCGGTCGGGGAACTTGACAAGCTGCAAGACATGGCTGTCCAGGCAACCCGCGAAGCCCGGACCCTCCTCTTTGAGCTGCGCCCTGTCGTGCTGGAAACGGAAGGGCTGGTCCGAGCCCTGGGGACCTATATCGAACAAGTGCAAAGAGAAGGACCGCCGAGTTTCCACTTCAGTGATGGTGGTTTCAAAAGGAGGCTGAGCAGCGAGGTCGAGGCAACCGTTTTCATCATCGTTCAAGAAGCGATAAACAACGCCAGAAAGCACTCCAAGGCCAAAAACATATGTCTAAATCTCGCCCAGGACGGCGAGCATCTAAGCATCTCCGTAGAGGACGATGGACGAGGTTTTGACCTAGAGGCAACTCGGAAGGCCTCAGATCGGCGCAGCCGCCTAGGACTACTAAGTATGCAGGAGAGAGCAGATCTCATAGAGGCGCAGTTGAGCGTGCAGTCAGAGCCACGCCAGGGCACCAAGGTCGTCCTGAGGGTGCCCTTGAGAACTTCTACCGATCAGTCATAAGAGCCATCGGGCAAACCGCCCCCTTGGCGCGGTGATCAACCAAATCTTGAGGAGGAGATATCGTGGGAGACGAAAGTAAGTCAGCGAAGGCCGAATCGTTGAAACAGGAAGGGATTCAGTTTTTCCGCTTTGGTGACTATGAGGAGGCCGCCGCCTGTTTTGATGAGGCTCATGCCCTCTACGTGGAACTGGACGACCTCAAAGGTCAGGGGGAGATGCTCAACAACCTGGGAGCCATTCACACCCAAGAGGGACGCTGGCAGGAAGCGGCCCAAACGTTCAACAAAGCTCAGATGATATTCGAGTCAATGGGGGACAAGGATGGCCAAGCCGTAAGCCTGGGAAATCTTGGAGACATGTATCGTCACCAAGGCGATAACGAAACATCGATAGAATACCTTAAAGCGGCAGCAGACCTGTTTCACGAAACGGGAGCTCAGAAAAAGGAAGCTGCAACCCTACGCGTGATCAGTCGCATCCGTCTGGGGCAAGCAAGATGGTTGGAGGCCTTGCACTTCTATGACCTCAGCCTGGCCTGCATCAAACCACCTGGCCTGAAGGAGCGCATCCTGCGCCGCCTTATGCAGATCCCTCTGAACTTGCTGGCTCGCACACAATGACCGGCGCCGGTTTCGCCTCTATGGGGCGGCGATGCCCCCGCTCATTCCTTCTTATCCTCAGTCTTAGCCGCAGCGATGATCGCATCGGCCAGATGCTTGGGGACTTGCTCGGAGTGGGAGAACTCCATGCCAAATAACCCTCGTCCTTGGGTGATGGAGCGCAGGTCGGTGGCATAACTCTGCATCTCCGCCAGAGGCGCCTGAGCGGTGATGATGCTTCTATCACCTTTCTGTTCTGTCCCGATGACTCTGGCTCGCTTAGTATTGAGATCGCCTAACACATCACCCATATTTGACTCTGGGATGTTGATGGTGAAGATCATGATCGGTTCCAGGAGCACCGGCGTCCCATCGCGCACCGCGACCTTGAAAGCCTCTCGTCCTGCGATCTGAAAAGCGATATCCTTGGAATCGACGGGGTGCTCCTTGCCATCATATACCACGGCTTTGACATCCACAACCGGATAGCCCGCGATCACGCCCTGCTCCAATACCTGTTTGATACCTTTCTCAATAGAGGGGATGAAACTCTGTGAGATACGACCTTCCCGCACCTCGCTGTCGTACTCAAAGCCAGTTCCTCGCTCCAGGGGCTCGACCCTCAGCCAAACCTCGGCGAACTGTCCGGCACCACCGGTTTGCTTCTTATGCCGATATTGAGCCGTAGTGACCTTAGTAATCGTCTCATTGTAGGGCACCTTGGGCACCGAAGTTTCTATCTCGACCCCAAACTTGCTGTGTAGGCGTCGGGCGGCGATGTCTATATGAGATTCTCCCATTCCGGAGAGAACCGTCTCTCTGGTACTCGCCTCGCGCTCCACCTGTAGGGTAGGATCCTCCTCAGTCAAACGGGCCAATGCGGTACCCATCTTGTCCAGATCAGCCTTGGTCTTCGGAGCGATCGCCGCAGAAAAGATGGGATGCGGAAAGCCAATGGGTGGCAAAGTCAGAGGATGGTCCTTATCACACAGAGTATCCCCTGTAGCAGTCTCTTGCAACTTGGCAACCGCGCCGATGTCGCCCGCTGGGACCTCATCCGCCGGTTCTTGCTCTTTGCCCCTCAGGAAGAAGAGTTGGCCTACCCGTTCCTCCTCGCCCCTGCTGGAGTTAAAGATGCGGGAGTCGGACTCCATCTTTCCCGAAAAGACACGGAAATAGGTTAGCTTACCAACATAAGGGTCGGCCAAGGTCTTGAATACCAAAGCGGCCAAGGGAGCTTGAGCCGCAGGCTCCAAAACCTCGTCCTCACCCGTCGCTACATTCGTGGCCCGTCGCTTGAACGCATCTAGAGGAGACGGCAGGTACTCTGCCATCGCGTTCATCAACGGCTGGATCCCAATATTCTTCAAGGCCGATCCACAAAGGACTGGGACTATGGCCTTATTCCTGACCGCAGCGACCAGCCCCTGGCGTATCTCCTCCTCCGTCAGAGTCTCCTCCTCAAAATACTTCTCCAGCAACGCATCGTCCGTCTCCGCCGCGGCCTCCATCAACTGGAAATGATATGATTCCGCTTCCGAGCGTAGGTCATCTGGGATAACCACCTCTTCGGCTTTCTCACCTCGGTAGGCCTTCATGCCCACCAGATCAGCAACGCCTTCGAACGCTTCTTGAGCGCCGATAGGCAGTTGGAAAGGGATGATGTTACCTCCCAGTTTCTCTTTGGCCTCGCTCAGTGCTCGGAGGAAATCGGCGTTATCCCTGTCCATCTTATTGATGAACAGCATACGGGGGAGGTCAACTTCGTCCGCATATCCCCACACCAACTCTGTACCCACCTCGACGCCAGAGACACCATCCAGAAGGATGATCGCTCCGTCTGCCGCCCTGATGGCTCCCTTCACCTCTCCTACGAAGTCAGCATAACCGGGGGTATCAAGCACATTCACCTTGTGCTCTTGCCACTCACAAGGGATAAGGGAGGTATTGACCGATATTTTGCGACGTATCTCCTCGGGGTCATAATCTGAAACGGTACTTCCCTCCTCAACTTTGCCCAAGCGGCTAATGGCTCCGCTGCTGTAGAGCATAGCCTCGGCTAAGGATGTTTTACCCGCGCCGCTGTGAGACACGAGCACAACGTTTCTCAACTGCTCTGACTTGTAGTTCTTCACTATCCGTATCCCCTCCGTACTGTTGCAGCGACATCTCCTACAATAATTATAAGGCACTTCACCACAGTCGTCAATTTGCCTTTGTGTTATAATACGATTTAGCGCACAGGGCACGAGCTGGATCCGCAAATATGGAAGAAATATGAAGATAGCGGGTACTTACATTTTGGTGCTCCATATGAGCCGAGAAACTGAGATTAGCATTGGCCGGCTGGGTAACTTCCATCTCCCTACTGGTTATTACCTCTATGTTGGCAGCGCCAGGGGTCCCGGCGGCCTTACGGCCCGCCTGGCCCGCCACCTGCGGGAGAGAAA
>JBFFDV010000166.1:0-6182 GCA_041559215.1 Anaerolineae bacterium
CCCGTTGATGCCGGCGTTGCGCCGAGCTTCACTGCAGGGCAGCGCTGGGCCCGTCGACGTGTCTCGCTGCCCTCCGCAGCAAGCTCTCGGGTTCGCAGCGTCTAGCGAGCCCAGAGGAAAAGGGCTCGCCGATTCGATTGAAGAGAATGAATCGCTGCGAAGAGCGCCGTACAGGGCCTATAGATATCGCGGTTCTGGCGCCAAAAGCGTACGCTGGGGCTGTGGCGACCTCGATTCGCAGGCGTGAGCCGCCGGTGCGAAGGATTCAAGTGTTCCCCTTGAATGCCCAAGCTACGCTGAAGCCCGTCGCGGGGCTCAGCACAGGTGCCCACTATAACCGCCGAGTATGGGGCGCGCTCCAGACCAGGTGTCAGTAGTGCGGGCCCAAGCCCCGCCATCGGCCGCAACGCGGCCTTCTTCACTTGTGGTCCAACGGCACGCAGCGCCGAAAGGTGAGTCAGTCCTCTTCCTTCAGTGTCAGGGGCAGGCCGCAGCACACAAAGGTGCAGGGCTCGGCAGCGCAGGTGGCGTCCTCAGTCCCACATTCCGCGCACTCGTTGACCACTTCGAGTTCGAGGCCGCATTCGCCGCACATGTAAACGTCGCCGGCGTTCATCTCATGACATTCTGCCATTTTTCATTCTCCTTCCATAATCTGATCTTACGCCGATTGGGCAGTACGTGCCGGAAATGAGCTATCTCAATCCGGCAAAGAGGTCTATCTCCATCTCTTGTGGCCAACCCACCGTCGATCGAGCCAGCACAAATGTTTCTTCCCGGAACCAAGGTGAGCGCAATACTTCATCGGGCGTCTCCGCGAAAGGCGTATCGCGGCCCACCTGAGTGACGTGGCACTGGAGCCCACGTAGTTTGGCTTCCACGTACTCACCAACGTCAATAACCGTGGTGATCTCCTCGCTGGGTCTGGCCATGATGTAGAAGGGCACGCCATCCATCATCACCGCTGGCGGCCCACCATCCTCCGACATGTCCGCTAACCGTTCTTCGGGGAGCACCCGGAAGTAGAGCTTGCTGATCTGATGCACTTCGCAAGCGCCCTCCAGTTGATAGGGAAAGCAATCAGGATCGGCCGCCAGTTCAAAGGCTATGGTCGCCCAACGATGGACGACGATGTGGTCGTAGTGGCCGTAGATGCCATCCGGCCCGAAGGTGATAAGGACCTGTGGTCTGAGTTCGCGAATCAGGCGCACCAGCTTGCCCACCGCCTGGCCTTGATGGACGATGGGGAGCTGCCCGTCCACGTAATCCAGGAACCGAGGGGGATGGATGCCGTAGGTCTCGCATGCGCAACGGAGCTCCTGTTCGCGCACATATGGCAGGTTGGCAGGGTTCGCTAGCTCTGGTACGGCGATCGCCCCCGCCTCACCACGTGTGGCGGTTACCAGGTACACGTCGTAGCCTGCGGCGGCGTATTTGGTCAGCGTGCCCCCGGTGCCAAAGGCCTCATCGTCTGGATGGGCAAAAAAGGCCATCAAAGTCAATCTATTAGATTTCATTCGAGACCCTTTACTACCATTCTATACTTTTCGTGGATCAACTCCCTATCAAACTCCCAAAATTCCCGGAGCATATCAGCCTGTTCTTGCTCGCTGAAATAGCCCATGCAGGGAACGAAGAAGCGCTTATCCTCTTTCTTGATATGCGCCGGGTAGAAGTCGACTAGGTCGTTCATGCGCGCGACGATATCACTGAGGTCCTCAATGTCACCCTGCACGTACCTCTTCTTGGCACTGGCCAGTTCACCGGTGGTCTTCCTGCCAAAAACGTGCTCTTCTATCAATTCATCCATTATCTTCTCGTGTTCATTGGAAAGTTGTTTCTTGGCAAGGTCCCGAAAGAGAATATCCTCCTCCTTGCCGTGATGGCATCTATCGGCATATGTTCTGATGAAGTCTACTGCAACATCGATAAAACCTGGATTCACCTGATTTTCTTCGCCTATTCTTTGCAGCTCTTTCTTCATCAGAGCAACCATACGCTCAATGAGCCGATGTTCTTTCATCAAGGGCCCTATTGGCATCATGTGCGTAACCTTCCTATTAGTTGTAATCAGGGGTTCTATACTACTCCTAAAGCGCGCCGGGTGCGCAGAAGAACCATCAAGGTTGTCAACTCGATTCTCAGTCTCCTTTGAGAGCCGTAAAATCATCCCATTGCTTGTCGATCCAATGTTGAAGGCCTTTCTCCTCAATCTGCATCAGGTTGTCAATACAGTGGAATCTTATGACCCCGGGGTTAGTCTTCAGTAATTCGCACGGAAATTCGGCGCATTCGACACATAGATCAAGATCCTGCCCGTAGCAACATTGCCGAATTCCGCACCTGTCTTCCTGTGGATCCTTGGCAACTTCAGCTTTGCAGCCGGAACATATCGCCGATTTCGCCAGCATCTGCAGCCCTGTTCCGAAATCCCCCTCATGAACTTTCCCTTCAAGAAACCTGTTAAGCCCGTATTGCTCTAGCATTGCCGACGATGAGGAGAAAGTCCGTCGTATCTTTCCGGTAAACCAATCGCAGGTATGGCAATATGATCCACAGAAGGAGATATACCGCTTCTTTTCCTCTTCGTAATTCATCTCTTGCTGCCGGTAGCCGCTCCACTATGATCTGATATCTTCTGTGGGACGGCCCCCTTCTTGTCTAAGCGAGGAAGCAGAACCAGCCGTCTTGCGGTGGTCTGGGTGCCAGCAAATGGCGGCAGATCGATGCATCCCTATAGGGCTACTCGGCCTGTTCTCCCGCCGGCGGCTGCGGAGGCAACCGTGTGGCCAACTGCTTGTCGAGCATCAGCAGAGCCATGGTCTGGTCTCCGATCAGTTCCAATTGTCCCACGATGTCGCCGGCGTTCTTCTCCTCCTCAACTTGCTCCGTGACGAACCACTGCAACTCCATCTGGCTTGCGTAGTCGTTCTCCTTGACCGCCAGCGCGTACAGTTGGTTGATGAGGCCTGTCACCATTTGCTCGTGTTCCAGAACATGCTGAAACACGTTGAGCGGCGACGTCCATTCCATAGGCGGCTGGTCAATGGCCTTGAGCATCACGTGGCCGCCCCGGTCGTTCACGTAGTCGAAGAACTTCATGGCGTGGAGCAGTTCTTCCTGAGTCTGCATTCGCATCCAATGGGCGAAGCCCGGCAAGCTAGCCGCTTCACAATAGGCCGCCATGGAAAGATACAGATAGGCAGAGTAGATCTCCTTATTGATCTGTTCGTTGATGGCATCTTCAAGTGGTTTACTTAACATGATAATGTCTCCCCTTTCCTCTATAAGCGTCTCGTTAATCTCAGTATACCACATTGACCGCTCGCTGACAACGAACGTCCCGGGTCTTCGAGGGCGCTGGTGGAGATGTCCTGCATTTCCGGCTAATCGTGACGTTTCTCCTTCGCTTCCTCAGCTCTCCTGCGCTCCAATCTCTCGTCAAGCCTCAATACGCTTTCTGCCGCGAGAATCAGGCCCACAAGTCCTGCGGCCACAATTCCCAGCAGGTACATACCGGCTCCGATGGCCAGCCCTATGGCTCCCACTGCCCAGATGCCCGCTGCAGTGGTCAGGCCCTCAATCTTCTCGCCCTCTTTCTTAAGAATCATTCCCGCGCCCAGGAAACCTATTCCCGTCACCACCCCCGCAGCGACGCGTGTCGCATCGCCGCCAGGAAACCCCCTGGGGGAGATCAAGGCAAAGGCTGCAGCGCCCAAGGCCACGAGCGCGTGCGTACGCTCGCCTGCTGCCTGCCCTCTGAACTCCCGCTCCAGCCCGATTAGAAAGCCCAGCAACGCAGCTAAGACCAACCGCCCCACCAGTTCCCAATCTGACACAAATTCCATTTCATCCTCTCCGTTATCCTTACAACGACTACTGGGCGAAGACCCTGCATGCTAATCAATACAGCCCTCGTCGCCAGATAGGTGTTGTATCGCTATCGTGTCTAGAGCAAGCAGAGCAGTCGCCCTCTCCATGGCTCGGATCACGTACCACTCCTGTTCATCCCAAGCGTTCACCCGTTCAAGGAAATCCTGAACCTGGCTACGAATGCCCATCAAATGACGACGCTTTGCGTCATCATTCAAAGGCTTCTCGCCCTGCAGTTTCAGCCCTCCCTCCATAAAGCCTTCAGGAAAATACCAGTCTTTGAACCAGGTGAATCCCAGATTGAAGAGCTTATATCCCAGGCGGGTTACGGGTGGCGGAAACCGTCGTTCCAGTGCTATGCTCGTCTCTCGATCATGGTGGTATTCCACGTAGATTTTTCCGCCCGGTTCGATGTATCGAGAGAAAAGTCGCAGCAAAGCCCCCTCCAAGGCTGAATCGAGATAGGTGTCCACAGCCCTGTTGATGCCGAAGAACTCTACCCAAGGCCTGTAGTAGGGTCTGCGACCATGATAGACCTTGACATATAAAAGGAAGCGCTCCTCAGCGCTGCTTTTCAAATAGATATCCAGATCGACCTCTTCCGCAAACCTGCCCTCTGTGACCTTGCTTGAGTAAATCATGGAATCGGAAACCACGATGCCTTTGGTCATGGTCTCCACCGCCTTCTTCAGCATCTTACGACTCTTCTCTGGCTGTTCCCCTAGGCTGTGTCTGTCATACGTTTGGCAGACTATGCGAGATTATAGCATGAGCGGTGAAAAGCTGACAATAAGCAGCGCTCTGACTGAAAGTGCCGAGGTAGCTGCTGCTGGTGGCCGACTTGCCCTAGAGCGATGAAACGTGATAAGATCAGAATGCATGAAATTGCTAGCTCGCCAGTAGAGTTGGCCAAGGAGCTTAGTCCAGGAAGGTGAAATGGCCACGCCGCTCTTGACGACCAAACTCCATATTCCCCCCATCCGGCCGGAGTTGGTGTCGCGCCTGCGCTTGATCGAGCGGTTGAATGCTAGCCTGGATGGCAAGTTGACGCTCATCTCCGCCCCTGCTGGCTTCGGCAAGACGACGCTCGTCACAGAATGGCTTAACGAAGCGGAACGTCCCTTCACCTGGCTCTCCCTCGACGAAAGCGACAACGACCCGGTTCGCTTCATCACCTATCTCGTCGCAGCCCTGCAAAGGATTGACTTGAGGATCGGCCAGACCGTCGAGGCCATGTTGCTGACCCCCCAACCGCCCCCGCCAGAGTCCATCCTCACAGCCCTGATCAACGATATAGCTGCTACAGCCCTCCCCTTCGTCCTCGTCCTCGACGATTATCACCTCATCACCACCTTGCCCATCCACCAGGAACTGACCTTCATTCTGGATCACCAGCCGCTGCAGATGCACCTGGTCATCGCCAGCCGTGAAGATCCCCCGCTGCCATTATCTCGTTGGCGGGCACGTGGGCAGATGCTTGAGCTTCGGCAGGCCGACTTGAAGTTCACGATGGAAGAGACGGCTGAGTTCCTGGGGCGAGTGATGGGGCTTCAATTATCCTCTGCTGACGTGGCCGCGCTCCACCGACGCACCGAAGGTTGGATCGCCGGCCTGCAACTGACTGCCCTGTCCTTGCAAGGTCGCGAGGATGTACATGAGCTTGTGCAGTCCTTCACCGGCAGCCATCGCTACATCTTGGATTACTTGATTGAGGAAGTGTTCCAGCGGCAGACCCGCGACGTGCAGGACTTCCTGCTAAGGACATCCATCCTTGAGCGCTTTACCGCCCCCTTGTGCGATGCCCTCACCGAGCGAGACGACAGCCACGAGCTGCTGCTGACGATGGAGCAGGGCAATCTTTTCATCGTCCCCCTCGACGAGTCGCGGCAATGGTACCGCTATCACCGCCTCTTTGCCGAGTTGCTTCGCCATCGTTTGCGGACGGCCGAGACTGAGGACCTTGTGATCTCTCTGCACAAAGGGGCCAGCGAGTGGTACGAGGCCAATGGTTTTCCCAGTGAGGCTGTGCATCACGCCCTCGCTGCCCAGGATTGGGAGCGGGCGGCAACTCTAATCTCCGATGCCAGCGATGCCTTGATGAAACGTGGCGAGATGGTGACCCTGCTCCGCTGGTTCCAGGCGCTGCCGGAGGAGGTGGTGCGTGGCAGCCCGAGGCTCTGTTGTGATTACAGTTGGCCGCTGATTCTGACGGGCCAACTCGAGGCCGCCGAATCCTACCTAGGACAGGCCGAGGAAGCTGGCCAGGAGGACTCTGTTCTTCTCGCCACGGTGCTCACGGCACAGGCTCA
>JBFFDV010000167.1:0-6181 GCA_041559215.1 Anaerolineae bacterium
ACTTGCCACTAACCGCGTTGAAGGTGAGCAGTGGCGACGCCGAGGTGGCCATCGCCTTTCCCAACCGCAACCCTCAGAAACTAAGGCTCTTCGAGGTTCAAACCGGCAACTCAAATCTGAGCGTGAGAGGTTTGGGCAACGCCAATTTTGAAAAGCTGACCTTGCGTGGCGGAGGCGGGAACTACGATCTGCGCTTCGGCGGGAACTGGCCCCGCTCTGCCGAGGCCCAGATTGAACTGGGCAAGAGCAACGTAGAGATCTTCGTGCCCGACAAAGTGGGATTAAGGGTGGAGATACAAGGTGACGCTTCGCCCCTCAATATGGGTAACTTACAAGAGGAAACGGAAAATCTGTATCTAAGTGATGGTTTCGCCGAGGCCGAAACCACCCTTGTTATCAGGATAAGAATGGCCGGCGGCTCCTTGACCGTCCGTTGGGGCAGAGGTGATTAGCACGCCTCATACGTCCCTGTCGTCAACTCACTATCACCCCCCAGAGCGCTATCGCCACCAGCGCCCCCCACAGTGAACTGAGGAAGTTGACCCTATCGTTGTTCAGCCAGTGCCACCCGCGCACATGGCCGGTTCGCAGATCGCAGCCGTGTAGCTCCTTTTCCGTTTCCACCTGACATCTTGCACAATAGAAGATGCCCTGCACTGTGGCTCCCAGCAGGCTATCGAACAGCGAGCCGAGTAGACCACTGAACAGCGACACAGGGATGATCCATGATAGCTGCAAGGCATTGTCTGCGGATAGGAGGTTTTCGACACATGTCAGGATGTAGCCCAGCACTCCTATGACCAGAGCTCCCAGGGTAGACGCCGTCGTGCCCAGGACTGTTACGCCGCCGGAGGCGCCTGTGGGCACCCTGCGCCCCGTAGTGATGAGGCGGGGTGCCTCACGGCTGAGGACGCCAACCTCTGTGCCCCACGTATCGGCGTTGACCGTAGCTATGCTTCCCAGAAAGGCGGCGAGCAACGCCGAAATGGGATAAACGAAGTACAGCAGGGCGATGAAGGCCCCCAAGCCACCGTTAGCCAAAACCTGCCCTATGTCCCGCCGGGCTCCCTTGCCGAACTTCTCGGCCAGTTCCCTCTTGTCGGCCTGCCGGTAGCGAGACAAAGCGGTTGAGAGCACAAAGAAGGCAATGAGGACCAGCCCCCAGGTCCATCCCCCAAAGCCAAAGGTTACCGTACCCACTAGGATAGCTCCCAAGGCACCGCTGGTCGAGAGGGCACCCCGGCGGTGGGCGATCAAAGCAATGACGGTGCTTGATATCAACCCTATGATTATTCCCAGCAACTCGATCCCTTGGTCGTGACCTCTTTGTGCCGTGATACCAGCTTGGATTATAGCATAGCCCATCCTCACCTGGTAGCATCATGTCCAATCGAGCAACATGGATGCAGGCACGATTCGGGGATCAATAGTAAGCAGGACAAACTGTGCTCTTGGAAGCTGAAGTACGCCTACGATGGGAAGACCTGGGCGTACACCGAAGAGAAGGGCCAACACAGCAAAGAGGTGACTCTGCGGGTCCTGCGGTGCTCAAGCGCCGCTATGGAGATGTTTGCACAGTGGAGGACCTTTCTGCTCAGCAGGCTCATGCCGACGGCGGTCACTTGGCCAGTGCCACATCCAGCGCTTCGCCCAGCGAACGAGCCTTTATCAGCTTGAGGTCAGTAGGTCTTTCCCGGGGCACACGCACAGAATGGGGCAGCAGGCACCGTTTGAAGCCCAGCCTGGCCGCCTCGTTCAGCCGCTTCGGCACTTGGCTGATGGACCGCAATTCTCCAGATAACCCAATCTCTCCCATGATGGCCAGGTCATGGGCCACGGGCGTATCACGGAAGCTGGAGGCGATAGCCGCGGCCACGCTCAAGTCCACCGCCGGCTCGTTGATCTTCAAGCCCCCCACCACATTCACGAAGATGTCTTGATCGTGCAGGCGCAACCCCATCCGCTTGCTCAATACCGCCACCAGTAACAGCAAGCGGTTGAAGTCTATGCCGTTGGCCGTACGACGGGGGAGGCCGAAGCTAGTGGTGCTGGTCAGGGCTTGAATCTCCACCAGCAGGGGCCTGGTTCCCTCCAGGGTGACGGCGATGGCCGAACCTGTCCCTTCCGAACGTTCTGAGAGAAAGGCCTCGGACGGATTGGTCACCTCCAGCATCCCCTGGCCGCTCATCTCGAAGACACCTACCTCGTCGGTCGAGCCAAAGCGGTTCTTTACGCTACGCAACAGACGATAGGAGTGGAAACGTTCTCCTTCCAAGTAAAGCACGGTGTCCACCATGTGCTCCAGCACCCGAGGCCCGGCGATAGCTCCCTCCTTGGTCACATGACCGACGATGAAGACCGGCACGCCCTCCTCCTTAGCCAGACGTATCAGGCGAGCAGTAGATTCTCGCACCTGGCTGATGCTGCCTGCGGCCGAGGTCAACTCAGGGATCTGGACCGTTTGAATGGAATCCACGACCACCAACTGCGGCGCCAATTGGTGGATGTAATCCATGATACTGTCCATGTCCGTCTCGGTGAATAGATGAAGCTCCTCACTCGATATTCCCAACCGCTCGGCCCTGATCTTAATCTGCGGTGCTGACTCTTCTCCAGAGATATAGAGCACCTTGCCCAGTGTCTCACTGAGAAGCGCCGTCACCTGAAGGAGCAGAGTGGATTTCCCGATACCCGGATCCCCAGCGATGAGCACCATGGAGCCAGGCACAATACCGCCCCCCAGCACACGGCTGAACTCGACCATGGGCACTTCTATTCGCTTGACCCCCTCAGCGGCTATCTCGGACAGTCGCTGAGGTCTGCTGCGGGGCACAATAGAAGACGGTGGAAAGCCTTCCCTGCTTTCCACCGTCTCCACCATACTATTCCATTCGCCACAATCCGGGCAGCGCCCCACCCATTTCAGGGACTGGGCCCCGCACTGTTGACAGACATAGATGGACTTGGCGCGGCCCTTAGCCATAATCTAGAACCCCTACCATTTCCTCTTCTCTACCTATCCATCTTCCAAAGCTAGTTGCTCGCTTCCATCAACTCCTTGGCCCGCAGTACGATCTTGTCCTCCTCAACCTCGAGAAGCACCATATCGCCAGATTGGAAATTCCCGGCCAAGATCGCCTCCGAAAGGGGGTCCTCGATCATGGTCTGGATAACCCGACGCAAAGGACGCGCACCGAAGTGAGGGTCGTACCCCTCGTTTGCCAACAACTCCTTAGCCTCGTCGGTGGCCTCCAGCTTGACCTCATGCTCGTCAAGCCGCTCCTGAACCTGGCTCAACATCAAATCTACAATCTCTCTTATCTGTTCCTTCGTCAAGGCGCGGAAGACAACGATGGCATCTATACGGTTCAGGAATTCTGGGCGGAAGGTCTTCTTAAGCTGGTCGAGGACCTTTTCCTTCATCTTCTGATACTCTTCTTCCGCGTTCTTAGCCTCATCGTCCGTGAGCTTGAAACCGATAGACATCTCTCTCATCAGGTGCTCCGCCGCCACATTGGACGTCATGAGGATAATTGTGTTACGGAAATCGACGCGACGCCCCTTGGCATCAGAGAGATGTCCATCCTCCAAGATCTGCAACAGCATGTTGAAGGCCTCGGGGTGCGCCTTCTCTATCTCGTCGAAAAGGACCACCGAGTACGGTCGGCGCCGCACCGCCTCGGTCAACTGTCCACCATCGTCATATCCCACATATCCCGGCGGGGCACCAACCAAGCGAGCCACGCTGTGCCTCTCCATGAACTCCGACATGTCCAGCTTGACCAGCGCATCCTCGCTCCCGAACATGAACTCCGCCAATGCCTTGGCCGATTCCGTCTTGCCGACCCCTGTCGGTCCCAGGAAGATAAAGGATCCGATGGGACGCCTGGGGTCTTTCAGGCCAGCCCGTGCCCGGCGCACCGCCTTGGCAATGGTGCTGATCGCCTCGTCCTGGCCGACGATTCGGCGATGGATCTCCTCCTCCATCCGCAACAACCGCTCCTGTTCAGTCCTGGCGATGCGGGTTACCGGGATGCCGGTCCACATGGATACCACCTCGGCCACATCGTCTCCAGTGACCTGCAGGTGAACGCCCTCCCCGCTCTCATCCCATCCCAGGCTCATCTGGCTTATCTCTTCCTCAAGTTCAAGCTCCCGCTCCCTCAGCACGATCGCCTCTTCCATTCGCTCTTCCTCAAAGGCCTGTTCCTTCTCCTCGCGAACCGACTTCAGATCGTTGAAAGAATCCTTGAGGCTGATGGTGCGGGGTATCTTGTACATTCTAACGCGGGAAGCCGCCTCATCCATCAAATCTATGGCCTTATCTGGCAGATATCGGTCCGTCACATATCGAGAGGCGAGGTAAGCCGCCATGCGCAGCGCATCATCGCTGATATGGAGTCTGTGATGGGCCTCATAACGCTCCTTGATACCCCTCAGTATTTCGATGGTTTCCTCCACAGTCGGCTCATCCACGAAGATCGGTTGAAAGCGCCTCTCCAAGGAGGCGTCGCCCTCAATATACTTCCGATACTCGTCCAGCGTGGTAGCGCCTATGCACTGTAACTCACCCCGCGCCAGGGCCGGCTTGAGGATGTTGGCTGCATCCACAGAACTGCCAGCGGAACCTGCCCCCACCAGCATGTGGACCTCATCAATGAAAAGGATACTCTTGCTATCCCTTATCTCCTCGATCACTTTCTTCAGGCGTTCCTCAAATTGACCGCGATAGATGGTGCCAGCCACAAGGGACCCTACATCCAACATCACCATCCGTTTGTCCCGCAGGTGCTCCGGCACTCTATCCGAGACGATGAGCTGGGCTAGACCCTCGACGATAGCGGTCTTGCCCACTCCTGACTCGCCGATAAGCGCCGGGTTATTCTTGGTGCGACGGGAAAGGATCTGGATGATCCGCTCTATCTCATTCTCTCGGCCGATCACAGGGTCCAGCTTGTCCTCCGCTGCCTGAGCTGTGAGGTCTATCCCCAGTTGGTCTATAAGAGGGGTCTGTTGTCCTTTCCCCGGCTTCTGCGAAGAAGGCTGATTCTCACCAACCAGGTGCCCCACTTGAGACTGCATCTTCTCTAGGGTGATATCCAGACTCTTGAGAACGTCCACGGCAATCCCTTCTCCTACCTCTACCAGACCCAGTAGGAGATGCTCAGTACCGATGTAATTGTTGCCCATATCTCGCGCCTGGTTTACAGCAAGCTCTATGACCCTCTTGGTCCGTGGACTCAGACCAATCCTGCCCAGGACTCTTTGCTCCCCATGGCCGATGATCTCCTCCACAGCATTTCTGACCCTTCCAGGTTCAACCCCCAGGCTACGCAGGACCCTGGCCGCCACACTGTTCTCTTCGCGCACCAGGCCGAGCAGCAAATGCTCGGTCCCAATATAGGGGTGGTTGAGGCGCTGGGCCTCATCTTGGGCGTACGCCAAGGCATGTCGAGCCCTCTTGCTAAATCTTCGCAGCTTATCGGTCATAAGACCCTCCTATCAAGCGAGACCCATTGAAGCCAGAATCGTCCATAATATATTATACTGAGTTCACGCCCCAAAAGCAATTATCCTGTTCACCTGATATCCCTACTTGATAGCCACCGCCTCGATCTCTATCAACGCCTGGAGGGGCAGTCTGGCCACCTCCACCGTTGAGCGTGCTGGAGGAGCGGAAGGGAAAAAATCCTCATAGACACGGTTCATAATCTGAAAATCAGCCATGTCAGATAGGAAGACGGTAGTCTTCACGACCTTGTCTAGGGAACTACCCGCCGCCTCCAGCACTGCTGACAGGTTATGCAAGACCTGCCTGGTTTGCTCCACAATGCCTCCTCTGATGAGCCGTCCCGTCCGTGGGTCAATGGCCACCTGGCCTGAGGCAAACACGAATTCGCCGACGACCACTCCTTGGGAGTAGGGACCAACGGCCGCGGGTGCTCTGTCTGTCACTATGATCTCCCTTTCCATACCGACCTCCTCTACACTTATTCTACAATTGCCATCCCCCCACTGTCAAATTCAACCTCTTGTGTGAACGCGTCCCCGCACCCTCAAAAGAGGCTCGCGGCGAAACACCGAACCCAGGCAAAAGGGCTCGAGTAACCTCCCAGCGGCGTTGCGCAGCAAAAGCCTGGGGAGGGCGCGCAGCCTGCCCTGAGGTGCATATTCAGTATAC
>JBFFDV010000168.1:0-6177 GCA_041559215.1 Anaerolineae bacterium
CGGCCCACATGTTAGGGCTTGAGCTCAGCCGCTGCCCAAGCCCGCCCTCTGGTGTTGCCCAGCAAAAGCCCGGGGAGTGCGAGGGGCGCCCCCTCGTCCTTCATCTCGGCCCACATGTTAGGGCTTGAGCTCAGCCGCTGCGCGAGCCCGCCCTCTATTAGAGTTGACATATTGAATACAATCGTATATAATATTCATCAAATGCACACAAGCCATAAAGCGCTTCTTATCGCCTTTTCTTGCCACGGCTTAGTGCCAAGTAGCATCTACCTAGATTTCGGTTCCAGATTCCCGGAACTATTCGACACTATCCTGAGGGAGTAATTGGGGGAAGGCGCATACCGGATGCAACCTGCCGGCACTCGCCTATGTCTATGAGGCAGGTTCTCGTTTTATTTCCGCGAGCCGTCATCAAGTCGCACGAAAGGCATGAGGCAGTCCTGTCGCCTCTTTTCGCAAGAGTAGCGCAAAAGTTTCTATCGGGGGGGAAGATTATGAAACTTTATCGCGTGGGTGAAGCGGCGCGGATGTTCGACGTTCATCCCAACACGATCCGCAAATGGGTGAAGACAGGCATTCTGCGCTCCATCAAGCTGCCTGGCAGCCACTACAACCGTTTTACGGTTGAGGAGATAAATCGTCTTCGACGCGAGATGGAGTTGCCCACTGTGGAGGAGAAGCCGTAGAGTCACCCAGGGTCTAACCTGCAAACCTCAGCAGAGCGCCGATGTTGCCCAGTTCAGCAAGCTTTTCCTTGTTTGCACCTGTTATGAATCTGATCTCGCAATTCTGAATGAAGGCCTGGCGTACAATGCTCTCGACCATGTCTTCTAGGGACCTGGTCGCCGCTCCGCAGAAGGGGCAGGGATCTACCAGGGAAAGCGAGCCGCAACTCTTGCAACGTAGGCCGGGCGCGCTGAAATCCTCGTTGACTAATAGCATCAGCACTTGGCCCTTCTGCAAAGCGTGCAGGGTATCCTCCAGGCCTGCTGCACCCAGATTGCCGGTGTGAACCTCTCCCCTTAGTTTTTCGATCGCATCCCCATCGTAGATCTCCCTGAGCTCACCAGTCGCCAGCAAGGTTTGCTCCTGTACCTCCTTTGGTGAGGTGACCATTTCCATCGAGAAAGTGCCTGCCAATCTATCCTTGAGATAGGGGTGGAGGTGCTCCAGGAATTCGCTCACCAGTTCTTCTGTGCCGGCGACGAAAAGCCGCTGAAAACCTTCGTCCTGAAAGAGAGAAAAGGTCTGATCCGCGGTGTCCTTCAAATGGTGCATTACACGGTCATCATGGTAACGCTGATAGCGGGCCTGAGCCCACCCCCCCTGATCATGCCGCCCCGGCACGACACCAAAGATATCCGAGCGCTCATCTACCTTGGCTGGGTCCAGCAGGAAGACACGCGCCCTTCCCTTCCCGAGCAGGACAGTGCAGTATACCTGATGACGATTCAAAAACTCGATCAAAGGTCTCATCCGTGTAGAATGATCCAGTACCAGCAAAGCATCCACTTTGTCTGGCAGACGGTACACTTTCCACAGATCGGTGGCGGAACAGGCAAAAACGGCGAGCCCCCCCTTATTCATGACCAGTTCCTCCATGACAAGGCGCTCGATGCGAGCCAGGTCACTGGACACCGACCTTGCCTGGGCGCTCGTCCAATCTCCTCTAGCCGCTTGAGCTTCGTTAATGAGGTTCTTTAGCCTGATGATAGCGCCTTCCTCAGTCGGTTCTCCCTTTTCCAATGGATAGTAGAAGCTGACAATCAGATTCTCTTCATCTCGATAGCTAGCCAAACCCTTCAATTCTTCTCTATCGGACATATCGAACATGTCTTCTCTCTCCTCGCTAGCTGCGGATAACGGCCAACTCTTGGCCGCAGGATGTGCATCTACTACCCTCCAAGTTGAGGGTGGTATGATAGCCGATTCTGCCAATAGCTACCGCGCCACAAGAGGGGCAGAAGGTGTTTTCATGAAGATCACCAGGCACGTTTCCTACATATACGTAAGTGAGTCCAACTTCCCGCCCGATCTCAGCGGCACGATGGATACTTTCCACTGAGGTGGAGGGCTTATCACGCATCTTGTAGCGTGGGGTAAAGCGGGAGATATGCCAGGGAATATCTGGGTTCACCCCAGCGATGAATTGGGCGATCTGCCTCAACTCATCATCGCTGTCGTTAAGCCCCGGAATGACCAAAGTTGTTACCTCGACCCATACTCCCCGTTGGTGCATGGCTTCGATGGTCTCCAGCACCGGTTGCAGCCTGGCACCGCATACCCGGCGATAGAATTCATCGTCGAAGCTCTTCAAGTCGACATTGGCTGCATCCAGGTAAGGATCTATCTCCTCCAGCGCCTCAAGAGTCATGTAGCCATTAGTTACGAAGATGTTCTTGATGCCTTCGTCATAAGCCAGTTTTGCGGAATCGTAGGCATATTCGAAGAAGATGGTCGGCTCTGTGTAGGTGTAGGCGATACTATCGCAAACATACCTCTTGGCTGCAGCCACGACTTCTTCCGGAGGGAGCTCCTCCGCTCTGAGAGACAACTCCTCTCTGGGAGCCTGGGAGATGTCGGCGTTCTGGCAGAAGGAACAACGGAAGTTGCAACCCACTGTGGCTATGGAGAAGCTCCGGGTGCCAGGAAGAAAATTGTACAAGGGCTTCTTCTCTATAGGATCCACATGGACAGCGATGGCCTGGGCATAAACCAAGGTGTAGAGGGTGCCCTCCACATTCTTGCGCACAGCACAGACTCCCAGGCGATCTGGCTTGATCGTGCAGCGATGGGCACATAGGTTACAGCGTACCAATCCTTCGTCCAGTTTCTCGTATAGCATAGCTTCTTTCTGCATCATTTGTCTCTATCAACTCCTCCACGAGATGCCGTAATTCCCAAGCGTTCTCGACGGCATAGGCCTGAGCGTCGTTATTGAAGTAAACGAACGTATCACATCCCTCCTCCAGGAAGCTGACCACCCGCAGTGCCCACTCTTGCAGCTGCTCCTGGCTATAGCTGTCGCCGTATTTGACGTCAACTCCGTGCATTCTTATGTACACGATGGGACCGGTGACGACATGGGGACACGGGAAGTCAGGCAGGCTGATAATACAGAAGCTGACTCCCTTACCCCTTAGCAACTCGAAAACCTCATCGCAATGCCAACTTTGATCTCGAAACTCGATTACATGTTGGAGATCACCGGGAAGCAAGTCCAGGAATTCGGCAAGGCGTTCCGCATTGCAATGCCAGTTGGGCGGCAGTTGATAGAGGATAGGACCCAGCTTGGTTCCCAGCAACCTGGCCCGCGCCAGGAATCTGTCGAGAGCTTCTTTGGGCTGGCGCAGTTTCTTCAGATGGGTGATGGTGCGAGAGACTTTCAAAGCGTAAATAAACTCTTCTGGCCCCTCTTCTCGCCAGCGGATGAAAGTCTTCTCCGTGGGCAGGCGATAGAAGGTATAGTTGATCTCGACGCTGGAGAAATACCGGATGTAGTGAGCGAACCATCGGCGGGGAGGCATATCGGCGGGATAAAACAGGCCACGCCAATGGTCATAGCTCCAACCTGAGGTGCCAACAAAGAATCTGCCTCTCCCCACTCCTTTGCCCTTGAATCAACTATCAAGAAGCTCCTTGAGCCTCTTGGAATCTAGCCCCGAGGCAGGAACCCGAAGGGATTGCGCTTCACCCCGCCTTGGCGTATCTCGAAATGAAGGTGCGGGCCCGTGGAGCGCCCAGTACTGCCCACCAGACCTATAACCTGGCCTCGCTGCACCCCTTGCCCTGCTATGACTCGAATCTGGCTCAGGTGAGCATATGCGGTTTCGAATCCATTGCCGTGATTGATAATAATGTAGTTGCCGTAGCCGCCCATCCAGCCGGTGGCTGCCACATAACCGGTGTCAGAGGCATAGATCGGAGTTCCGGTGGGCGCGCCGATATCAGTAGCTGGGTGCCCTAGCCAGTAGCCCTGGGTTACGTAACCGCTAACTGGCCACATGAAGTTGCCGCTGCCCCGCGGGGCATCGGCCGGCGGAGGCGCGGTGGCTTGCACATATCTAGGCACCAAAGGTCTGGTGCCACCAGGTATCACCAACCTCTGTCCTGCCTGGAGTTGATACGGCTCCTCCAGATCATTGTACTCACACTCGACGATGACCGATACATCCACGCTATATCGCTGGGCTATACTCTGCAGAGTCTCACCAGCCTTCACCTCGTGATACGCCCCATCCATGGGTAAGACATAGAGTTCCTGTCCCACGGTTATGTAGTCAGGCCATCGTTCTAACTCCGGGTTGGAAAAGAGGATGGTCTCTGGCTTGAGACCGAAGCTCTGGGCGATCTTCCAGACATTGTCTCCCGATTGGACGACATAGACCATAATGTCTTGCCGTCCTCTTTCAGGAATGATAGTTATAGGTGCAACTCCCCTGGTAAGAAAATCGGGGTTGAGCTGCCCGCCCGTGCCCCACGAGACAAAGGTAACCTGTTCCTCAGGGGCCATGTCAAACTCGAAAACCTCAGCCCTTCGCAGATTCTCAATCCCGAAACCCCTGCGGGACAGAACGACGGCAACTACCAAAATGATGGCGAGATGAGAGGCGTAGCGTGAGGGTATTGAATCGTCACTTCTGAACCAATGCCATAACCCGGAAAGGGGCATTCTGACCTTGCTTTCACTAGAGGGTTCGCTCATTCAATCACCCGCTGAAGCCCACCTCCTCCTAGAGGAGTTCTTTGTTCAGCCTCTCGAGAAACTCCCTGTTGTTTTTCGACTTGGCCATATAGGAGAGCAAAGGCCCTAGCGCTTCCAGCCCCCCTCCCATGGTATCGATCATAGATCGGATGGTCCAGACCTTACTAAGCACTCCTTCATCCAATAGCAGTTCCTCGCGACGGGTTCCCGACCGCTCGATATCGAAGGCGGGGAAGATCCGCCGCTCGGCCAAGCGTCTATTCAAGTGCAGTTCCATGTTTCCGGTGCCCTTGAACTCCTCGTAGATCATGTCATCCATACGGCTGCCGGTATCTATGATACAGGTAGCGATGATGGTCAAGCTGCCCCCTTCTTCTATATTGCGGGCAGCTCCGAAGAAACCCTTGGGAGGATACAAAGCCGCAGGGTCCAGACCTCCTGAGAGGGTACGACCGCTGGGAGGAACGGTGAGGTTATAAGCTCTGGAAAGCCGGGTGATGCTATCGAGTAGGATCACCACGTCACGATCGCTTTCTACAAGGCGCTTAGCCCGAGCCAGACACATCTCTGCCACCTTGGCGTGATTTTGGACGGGATCGTCGAAGGTGGAACTGTAGACTTCGGCTTCCACCGAGCGATCCATATCGGTCACCTCTTCCGGCCTCTCACCGACAAGACACACCATTAAGACGATGTCGTGATAGTTGGCGCCGACACCATTGGCTATCAGCTTCAGGACGGTCGTCTTGCCCGCCTTGGGGGGGGAAACAATCAATCCTCGTTGCCCACGACCAATGGGAGCCAACAGGTTGATCATCCGGGTGGTCAAGATGTCAGGTGAGGTCTCCAGATTGATGAGTTCCGTCGGAAAGATAGGGGTCAAGGTCTCGAAGACTGGGCGTCGTTTGATCGCTTCAGGATCCAGACCGTTGACCGCCTCCACCCTCAAGAGACCGAAGTACTTCTCTGAGTTCTTTGGAGGACGCACCTGACCTATCACCATATCCCCCGTTCGTAGGCCAAAGCGACGGATCTGTGACTGGGACACATACACATCCTCCGGCCCAGGCAACAGATGATCGGAGCGCAGGAACCCTATACCCTCTTGAACGATCTCCAAGACTCCTCCGCGGAAGATGTGTCCCTGCTGCTCAGCCTTCTCTCGCAGGAGACGCATAATGAGATCCTGCTTCTTCAAACGGCTGTATCCAGAGACACCTTGCTCCCTGGCCATCTCCCGAAGTTCTTCCAGGGTCCTCGTCTCTAGTTCAGTGATATTCAATGTATCAAAATCGCCGACCTCAAGCGCTTCGTCATTGCTGGAAAGATATTCGCTGTTGATCGTAGACCTCCTCTCTGCTTGTGCCTCCAAGGGGCTGACAAGGCTTGGCTTGTAACACCGTTGCACACAAAAAGTTCAGTTAGCATACAAGGCCCCTAACCGAGCCATGGAGTCGCACTATGGCAGACAC
>JBFFDV010000169.1:0-6157 GCA_041559215.1 Anaerolineae bacterium
GCGTTCTGATGGAGAATGAGTCGAAAGAGATCTTGGAACGATGGGGAATTCCTGTAGTGCCGTGCGAAGTGGCAACATCTCGCGAGGAAGCCCTGAAATTGGCCCAGTCAATAGGGTTTCCGGTGGTGCTGAAGATCCTATCTCCAGATATCATTCATAAGACGGAGGCCGGCGGGGTAAAACTCAATCTGCGTACTGATGAAGACGTTCTCTCAGCTTTCGACGAGATCATGGAGAGTTCGAAGAGGAACTTCCCTTCAGCGAGCCTATTTGGAGTGAGCGTTCAAAGGATGGAATCCGGCACAGAGGTAACCATCGGAGTGACCAAGGATCCTCAGTTTGGTCACGTTTTGATGTTTGGCATGGGCGGTGTCTGGGTAGAACTGCTGAAGGACACCTCTTTCAGATTGATCCCCATTGCTGCCATCGATGCTTATGAAATGATGAGGGATATTAGGGGCTTCCCTTTGCTGGAAGGATATCGGGGCCAGGGGGCGGATGTGGAGGGGCTAGCCCGGTTGCTGCTGAAGGTGTCTGAGTTCATCATGGCCTATCCCAGCATTGACGAAATGGATCTGAATCCCGTCCTCACCTCTCCTTCGGGCAGTGTAGTAGCCGACGCGAGGATAAGCCTGGCCGAGAGGATTAGATGAAAGAGGCCCATCATCAGAAGTGGCCCTTCCTGTTGGGAGGACTTTCTTCTTTGAGGCAGGCTAAGCTGCTCTCGGCTACGCTTCCTAGGGTCGCTTCCGTATAACCCAGCCTGCCAGAATTGTGGTGGGGACTAGGACCAGCAGGGCGACAAACGCGACCAACTCGGCCACGCGCAGGGGAAGCAGGAGCGGGCTTTCCGGCTGCAGACGCGCCTCGCCACGGGCCTGGATTTCCTCGCTGGGAAGCTCGGCCGCAGCCACTGCTGCTGGCGTTGCGGTGGGCATAGGCACAGCGGTGGGTTCAGCACGCTCTCTCTCCACATCTTGCTCCTCTGGCATCGGTGTTCCCACTGGCGTTGCTGCTGCAGTGGGCGTGCCGGCCGCTTCGGCGCCTGCCGGGCTCTCGGACACAGGGGCGACCGTTTCCGCCGGGGCGGGCGCCAGGTACGCTTCGTCGGTTTCCGTCACTGCAGGTGCAGGCGGGGGAAGCTGCTCAGCGTTCGAGAGCGGGGGTTCCAAAGTTGGCGACTCCATTGCCTTGCCCTCACCAACAATCAATTCCTGTTCGGCCTCGGCAGGGCTAACACTGGGCAGGTGAGAGGGGGCAAGGGCCACCTCGGCTGCGGGGGCCAGGGGGGGCGGAGCTGCCAACCGAAAGCCACCGAGAAACTGGAGGGCCAGATCGCCGCCGATGAGCATCACCAGCAGGAGGGCTGCCAGCGCTGTGGCACCTTTCAGCAGTCCATAGCCCCAAGCAGGGGCTGCAGCCCGCACCTTGGGCCTGACCGGCTCTGGCCGAATAGCGAAGGAACGGGGTGCAGGTACGGCGGGCAGCTCCTTTAGCAGAGCTACAGTCTGCCGCAGTGTGGCCAGGTTTTCAACGCAAGCCAGGCACTCGTGGAGATGTTTCTCCGTTCGTGCTGTATCCTTTGCCGAAAGCTCCCCATCTAGATAGGCCGAAAGGGATTCTTCGACCCATTCATGTTCCGATTTACCCCGATTCCGTAGGAAACCAAACATCTCAACCCTCATCTTTAAGACGGTAACGAGCGGGCAAAAGTTCCCCCTGGGCCAGCAGATAGTCGCGCAAGCTGCTGCGGGCACGACTGAGACGTGATTTGACGGTGCCGACGGAAACGCCTGTGACTTGAGCTATCTCTGTGTAGCTCAAGCCCTGTACGTCCGATAGGACGAGGGTCACGCGCTGGTCTGGGGTCAGGGCGTCTATGCCCCCTTGTATTGTCTCGCCTAGCTCCTGTCGCAGCGCATGTTCCTCAGGCGTTTCCCGTCCATCGACGAAGTGGGAAGGGGCATCTACGTCTGTGTAAAGGGCTTCCAGGGAACTCGTAGGGCGCCGCTGCTTGAGGCGTAGTTGGTCATAGCAGGCGTTGGTGGCGATACGCAGTAGCCAGGCTTTGAACGAACCGCCCTTGAATTTGCGGACAGCCTCGTAGGCGGAAAGGAAGGTGTCCTGGCTGGCATCGGCTGCCGCCTCAGCGTCGCCCAGGATACGGTAGGTCAGATTGTAAACCATATCCTGATAATGCGATACCAGCTTATTGAAGGCGAGTGTATCACCTCGTTTGGCGGAGGCGATAAGGGCCTTTTCGTCCACTTGACTAATTTGCCCGCTTGATTTATATTAGGCGTGTAGATGCCGAAGTGGCGGAACAGGCAGACGCGACGGTCTCAAAAACCGTTGAGAGGCGACTCTCATGTGGGTTCGAGTCCCACCTTCGGCATATTTGATTATATCAGCTTTTACGCTGCAATGCCATAGTTCAGATGTCGGGGCTTGCGCAGCAATTGGGCGCAAGCCCCAATATACAGGGGTATGAAACTTACGAGGGGACACCCTTCGATGAACAGAACTCAGGGCAGGCCCCTCGTGCTCCCCGGGCTTTTGCTGCGCAATGCCTGTAGACTTCACATGCTCAGATGTAGATGGGCCGAACCGACGAGTTGATGGGCTGCCAAAGGGCTGATCGTCGGTTCTTTTTTAGCTCTCATCCGCAGTGGGGCGAGGGATGAATGCTTGGAAAGCTGTGGTAGTGTTGCTCCTTCTGGGAATCGCCCTGGGCCTGGGTCTGGGGTTTCTGATAGGCTGGGGTATCTGGCCGGTTGAGTACTACGATACCGATCCAGTTGACTTGAAGGAGGAGCACAAGGAAGAGTACATCGTCTTGGTGAGCGCCTCCTATGCCCTCAATGGCGATCTTGAGCAGGCTAAGGCCAGGTTGGCCAAGTTGGAGGAGGAGGACGTGGCCCAGGTAGTGGCCGATCTGGCCCAGAAGTATGTGCAGCTTGGCGAGGACATAGTCGTGACGCGGAATCTGGTGATGTTGGCCGATGCATTGGGCTCTAGCACCGAGGTGATGCTGGCATATGTTGCCACAGCCACGCCTACCTTCACACCCACGCCCACTCATACCCCCACGGACACGCCGACCCCTACGCCTACAGAGACGGCGACCCCTGTTCCAACTGACACGCCGACGGCCACTTCGACCCCCTTGCCTCCAACGGCGACCTTCACGCCAAGGCCGCCGACGCCGACCTTCACGCCAGCGCCGCCCACCAACACGCCGGGGCCGCCGACGCCGACCAATACGCCTACCGCCACGCCAAGACCTCCGGCCTCGTGCCCCGACCGACCCGGGATTACTATCTTAGACATAGCTGCCCAACCCCGAGACTGGGCATGGGTGGAACAGACCTTCGGAGGCGTGGCGATACAGCACACGTCTTATTGTCCAGATAGTGTGGTCTATGGGGTGACCAGATTGCGGGAGTTGCATGATGTTTCCCTACGCGTGACAGTGCTTGATCGCTACGGCAATCGAGCGCCGAATGTGCCGGTGGCTTTCTTCGGATTTGAGTCCGTGGCTGAGACCGTTGACACTCCGGGTGCTTGTCGACCTAATGCTCACATCGAGTACACCAACCAGGATGGAGAAGCTAACATACCGATGGGATGGGGTAGCGCATATATCCCTCCAGCTGCGGGTTATCACGCTGTGTGGATCATGGATTCGATCGCCAGTGATTGTGTCACCGGATTGGGGATGGTCGACTATACTGATCATTGGCATCTTAATGTTACTTTTCGGGAGACTTCACAGTAAGTATTCGTTGAGGAGATAAACTCGATGTCGCCAAGAACAAGAGCATTACTGCGCCGGATTTTGCTCGTCGTCGGGCTAACCATGATCATAGGGCTGATACCTTGGGTCACTTCAGCCTGCCAGCTTCGCCTGTTCAGCAACATGCCGACCCCCACCCCTACCAAGACGCCGACGCCTGTTCCCAGTGACACGCCGACTGCCACTTCGACCCCAGTGCCAGCGACGCCAACCTTCACCCTCATACCCACCGAGACGCCGACCTCCATCCCGGCAGAGACATCGACGGCGACTTTCACACCGGCGCTGCCCACCAACACGCCGGGGCCGCCAACACCCACCACTGCGCCTACCGCCACCCCAACGCGTCAGGCGTCTTGTCCACCCCGCCCAGAACCTCGAATATTGGACATCGAGGGTCGGCCGCGGGATTGGGATTGGGTAGAACAAAGGTTCAACCTGACCAGGGAAGAGGCAATTAACTTCGCCACTAGGTGCCCCGATGGCGCTGTCTACGCTGTGGTGGAGCTTCGGGAGTATCAAGACATCACTATGAGGGCAACGGTTCTTGATCGCAATGGGGTGCCCAAGCCCGGGGTCCCCGTGGCCTTCTTTGGGTTTCCAACCGACGAGCCTACCCCAGGTGAGTGTCGCACCAGTGCATCCATGAGAACCACTAAGGAAAACGGTGAGGCGGATTATCCGGTGGGGCGCGGTGACTCTTATTTTCCCGACCAGGGGGAGAAGGGGTATCACGCGATGTGGGTCAAGGAGGGCTCAATCCCTAGTGATTGTCTGCAACATATTAGCATGGCTGTTCGGCTCTACCATGCGCACTTGACCGTGACTTTTCAGGAGATTTCCCGGTGAGGCTATGTTGAAAGGATTGGATTGATGTGGCAGAGGAGTAGAGGATTCCTGCCCTGGGTTTTGCTCGTCGTTGGGCTTGCTGTGGGGGTGATAGCGACCTCCATATCGCCTTGGCAGCTTCGATTGATGGAGAAGCAGGAGCCTCAGACGGCGGTGTTGTCTGGCTTCTTGCGGGAACAGTACATCGCCTGGGTCAGTGATTCCTACGCTGCTAACGGCGACCTGGATCAAGCGCGAGAACGGCTCGCTGCGCTGGCGGCGGAGGAAGAATCTTCAGCCGTGGCTGAACTCGCTGGCAGATACGTGGAAGACGGTGAGGAGGTGGAAACTACCAGGCGGTTGATATCCCTGGCGGAGGCTCTTGGAGCCGAGGATGAGGCCATGATGGAGTATATGGTCGCCACTGCGCCAAGCCCTACTCCCACGATGACGGCCATCCCTACTTCGACGCCGACGGAGAGCCCCACAGCAACAGCCACTTCTACCCCAGTGCCTACCGCCACCAGTACCCCGCGCCCTCCCACGCCACCTACAGCAACCCCGACCAGGGCCCCGATGTACCCAACTCCTGTACCCCGAGAGTGGGATCGCCGCCTGGACTGGTTTGGTGATGTGGTCAGAATGGACGAGGCCCAGATAAGCTCTGGTGAGTGGTACTGGAGGCTGATCAGGACGTTGTGGGAGGAGGAGTGTGGGGGAAGGCACCACATATATGTCGAGGTTCTGGATGAGAACCGAAATCGCTCCTTCGGCCAGACAGTGGTCATCGAGTACGGTGGCGGGCCCCACTATGAGCCCTATCCTTACCCCGACAAGCTGGGAGAGGAATATGCGTTCAATTACCCCATGACTGCACTCTTGGGGGCTTATAATGTCTATATTGATGGCCTGCCGAGCGATAGGATATACGGCCTGGGATTGGGGACACGTATGGATCCATATAGGAAGCATCATACCTGTTTTCTGCTGACTTTCCAGCGCACTCATCAGCCGTAAGGGAAATTTGGTATGTTCTCTGGCTTGAAGATACGACATTGGCTGTTCCTGGTGCTGGGCTGCGCTGTAGGCCTGGCTATCGGCCTGTTTATCACGTGGCAGGTATGGCCGGTGGAGTACTACGATACCGATCCTATTGACCTGCGGACCGAGCACAAAGAGGACTACGTGGTCATGATAGCGGCTGCCTACACCCAGGACAATGACCTGGATTTGGCCGCGACTAGGTTAGAAGCACTCGGTTTCGAGGATCCCAGACAGATGGTGCTCCACCTTTTTCGGAGATATGATGAGGCTGCGTATGAGGAAGAGAGTCGCAGCCTGGCTCGGTTGGCCTATGACATAGGCGTGCAGGACATTGCGCTATTGCCTCATATCGAGACACCGACTGCAACGATCGAGATCGTCGTCTCCCCTACTATCACAGCCACTCTTGAAGCTACTGTTGCTCCCAGCCCTACAGAGCCCGCGCCGGAAGCTACGGCCGCGCCGACAGAAGCGCCTCCTCAACCCACC
>JBFFDV010000170.1:0-5988 GCA_041559215.1 Anaerolineae bacterium
ACGGGGGCTGGCAGGCTATTGAGATGGAGAGCCGGGAGGTTTATCCTCGGGTATTGGTTTGGAAGTGCGATGGCTGCTCGCTTTGCATGCAGGTGTGTCCGGTAGAGGGATGCATCAGCATGGTGCCGCGCTAGGCGGGCCGGTATTGATAGGAGGGTGATCATGGACACTGTGGTAACCAATGGAATTATTGTTACGTCCACGGAGACCTATGAAGCTGACATAGGCATCAGGGACGGGAAGATCGCCGCGCTTGGCCGGGGCCTGCAGGGCGCGGAGACCATCGATGCCCAGGGCAACTACGTATTCCCAGGAGGTATCGATATCCATACTCACTTCGAACTCCCTTTCATGGGTACAGTGGCCGCCGATGATTTTGAGACCGGGAGCATCGCCGCAGCATGCGGCGGCACCACCACCTTCATAGACTTCGCCATTCAGGGGGAGGGAGAGAGCCTGCACCAGGCTCTGGAGACGTGGATGGAGAGAGCCAAGAGGGCGGCCATCGACTATGGCTTCCATGTGGCCATAGGGGATATGACCGACGAAGTGATGAACGTAGAGATGGCTGAAATGGTGGAGCAAGGCATCACCAGTTTCAAAGTCTTTATGGCCTACAAAGGCACCTTCATGGTGGACGATGAAACCCTTTTTAAATCCTTGATCAAGGCCAGGGAGCTTGGCGCCCTGATCATGGTGCATGCTGAGAACGGCGATGTTTTGAACTACTTGATCAACAAGCATGTCGCCGAGGGCAAGAAGGAGCCGATCTGGCATGCGCGAAGCCATCCTCCCGAGGCTGAGGCTGAGGCTGCTGGGCGGGCCATCATCTTGGCCGGGCTAGCCGGAGCCCCCATCTATATCGTCCATTTGAGCGCAGCTGAGGCCTTGGAGAAGGTGAAGGAGGCCCGGGACAAGGGGCAGCCCGTTTTTGCCGAGACCTGCCCGCAATATCTGTTCTTCAACACCGGGCACTATGAGTTACCCGGTTTTGAGGGGGCGAAATACGTGATGTCACCTCCATTGCGCGATAGGGGGAACGAGAAATCGCTCTGGCAAGGGCTGACGTCTGGCGATCTGCAGGTGGTAGCGACTGACCATTGCCCTTTCAACTTCGTTGGTCAGAAAGATATGGGTAAAGACGATTTCTCTAAGATCCCCAATGGCATGCCCGGTGTGGAGACAAGGGTGCCCTTGATCTACCACTTCGGAGTTAACGAAGGGCGCTTCTCGGTCAACAGGTTTGTAGAGCTGGTCTCCACAAACCCGGCCCGCATCTTCGGCTTGGCTCCTCAGAAGGGAACCATCTCTCTAGGAGCGGACGCGGATTTGGTCATCTTCGACCCGGAGAAAGCGGTCCGCCTTAGTGTGGAAAACTTGCATATGAATGTGGACCACAGCCCTTATGACCACATCACCGTGAGAGGGTATCCAGTCCTGACTATGCAGCGGGGCAAGATCATCGTGGAAGATGGTCAGTTCGTCGGTGAGGTTGGGGCTGGTCAGTTTCTCACCCGGAGGCGCATAGAGATATAGAGGAGCTTGCCGCTGGCTTGCGCCCTGTCGGGTGGGCGTGTGCAGCGTCGTTTCCGAATGGACGCACTATAAGAGAGCAAGCCTAGGGCCAAGCTGCTGGAGAACACGCCTCGGAGAGGAGGATTTTGGATGAGTGCGAAGGGTAAATCCCAAGAGTTAGTCGATCTAAACCGTCGTTATACTTTCTTCTCCTGGTCGGTTCAGTCAGCGGTCAAGCCGCTGGCTGTGGTGAAGGCCAGGGGCTGCTACTTCTGGGACGCTGATGGCAAGAGGTATTTGGACTTTGCCTCCCAGTTGATGAATGTTAATACTGGCCATCAGCACCCCAAGGTGGTGGCTGCCATCAAGGATCAAGCGGAGAGGCTCTGCTACGCCTACCCTGGAATGGCCACCCAGCCTCGCGGGGAGTTGGGAAAACTACTGGCCGAGGTAACGCCCGGTGATCTGAACAAGACTTTCTTCACGTTGGGCGGGGCAGAAGCGGTGGATAACGCCATCAAGTTGGCCCGACTTTACACCGATCGGCAGAAGATAGTCACCCGCTATCGCTCCTACCACGGTGCCACCTATGGGGCCATAAGCGCCACGGGAGATCCCCGCCGCCTCCCTGTGGAGCCAGGCATACCAGGAATCGTGCGAGTCTTTGATCCTTACTGCTACCGTTGCGTCTTCGGCCAGGAGCCCACAACCTGCCATCGGGAGTGTATTACCCATATCGAGGAGGTGATCAAGTTCGAAGGTCCGGACAGGGTGGCAGCTTTGCTCTTTGAAGGTGTGACTGGGTCCAGCGGTATCTTTGTACCGCCGGATGATTATTGGCCTCGCTTGCGGGAGATGTGTGACAAGTATGGCATCTTGCTCATTTCCGATGAGGTAATGAGCGGCTTCGGGCGCACAGGCGAGTGGTTCGCGGTGGACAACTGGCAAGTGGTCCCCGACATCATGATTGTGGCCAAGGGTCTCACCTCCGGCCATGTACCCCTGGGCGCGGTCATCGTCTCTCAGTCCATCGCCGATCACTTTGAGGATCGCTATCTACCCCTGGGGCTGACCTATAGCGCGCACACGTTGGCCTGCGCCGCTGGCGTGGCAACGATCCGGGCCTATCAGGAGGATGGGCTTGTTGAGAACGCAAAGCGGATGGGCCAAGTTCTGGGACGGAGCCTGGAGGCTCTCAAAGAGAAGCACGCTTCGGTGGGCGATGTGCGCTACATAGGTCTCTTCTCGGTCATTGAATTGGTGAAGGACAAAGACACCAGGGAACCTCTTGCTCCGTGGAATGCCAAGCCTGAGGAACTAGGAGTGATGGCCGAGGTGTTACCTGCCTTACGGGAGCGGGGGTTGAGCACCTTCGTCAAGTGGAACTGGATCTTCGTCGTGCCGCCTCTATGTATCACCGAGGAAGAGTTGAGGGAGGGCCTGGGCATCATCGACGAGGTGCTGGAGATGACAGACAGGGAAGCAGGCTCATGAAGAGCGAACAGACGATAAGGAGGCTTACAAGTGGAAGTGCTTAAGAACTACATCAACGGAGAGTGGGTCGAGTCAAAATCGACTGAGATTCTCGATGTTGTGAACCCGGCAACTACCGAGGTAATTGGACGAGTTCCTCTTTCGACCTCTGATGAGGTGAGAGCAGCTATAAAGGCAGCCAAAGATGCCTTTCCGGAGTGGCGGGAGACGCCGCCGCTCACCAGGGCGAGGTATATGTTCAGGCTGAAGGATCTGATGGAGGAGCACTTTGAGGACCTGGCCAGGACTATCGTCATGGAAGAGGGAAAATGCATCGACGAAGGCCGCGGTGAGGTGAGGCGCGCTATCGAGAACGTAGAAGTGGCCGCGGGTATCCCTGCGCTGATGATGGGCTACAGCTCGGAGGATATTGCCCCGGGTATAGATGAGGAGTGTGTCAGGCAGCCTCTCGGTGTCTGCTGCGCGATCCCTCCCTTCAACTTTCCACTCATGGTGCCCCTCTGGTTTGCGCCTTATGCCTTGGCCTGCGGGAATACCTACATCGTGAAGCCGTCGGAGCAGGCGCCTCTCAGTCAGAACAGGCTTTTTGAGCTCTTTGACGAAGCAGGCTTTCCCGAGGGGGTGATCAACCTGGTCAATGGGGCCAAGGGTGTAGTAGATACACTTCTAGAAAGCCCCGATGTGAGGGGGATTTCCTTTGTGGGTTCCACCCGTGTGGGTAGATATATCTACCAAAAGGGTGCCGAGAATGGCAAGAGGGTTCAAGCCCAAGCTGGAGCTAAGAACTTCCTGGTGGTGATGCCGGATGCGGATCTAGACAGAACCGTGGCCTCGCTACTCAGCTCCTTCTTTGGTTGTGCTGGCGAGCGCTGTCTGTCGGGGGCAGTTCTTCTCCCCGTGGGAGAAGTCTATGAGCCTCTAAGGGAGAAGTTTGTTGATGCCGCTTCTAAACTCAAAGTGGGCTACGGCCTTGACGAAACAGCTCAGATGGGGCCGGTCGTGTCGAAAAGGCATATGGAGCGCGTTTTGGGATACATTGAGAAAGGGCTCGAGGAGGGTGCGAAACTCTTACTCGACGGCAGAGGCATAAAGGTGGAGGAGTATCCAAAGGGATACTTCATCGGCCCCACCATCTTCGATGAAGTGACACCAGAGATGACTATCGCGAGCGTGGAGATTTTCGGTCCGGTGGCCTCCATAATCAGAGTGGAAGATCTCGACGAGGCCATAGACATCATTCATGCCAACCCCTACGGCAACGCGTCTTCCATCTACACGTCGAGCGGCAAGTGGGCCCGGGAGTACAAGTATAGAGTCCATTGCGGCAACATCGGCGTCAACATCGGAATAGTGGCTCCTATGGCCTTCTTCCCCTTTAGCGGAGCCAAAGATTCCTTCTTCGGAGACTTACACGGTCAGGGGAGGGATGCCATCGACTTCTTCACAGAAAAGAAGGTTGTGATTTCGAGGTGGTTCTGAACAACAGAGTGAGAGGAATTGCAGCAGGTTCTCGACTCTACTGGCCTCATTCTTGGCAGCAAGGCACCTGAGGCATTCGAAGGAGACAGGCAAATGGAATTGGGTACGGTGGGCGCTGTTCTGTCATTCGCCATCAAACTCGAAGGTCACAGTGTGGAATTCTACGAAGAAGCGGCTTCGCTGACGAAGGATTCTCCTGCGAGCGACGTTTTCCTGTCCCTCTCCGAGGCGAAGAGGAAACGCAAGGCACGAGTTGAAAGGAGCCGCCGAGAGTTTGTCAACGAGATGCTTCTGGAGCCCATCGCGGGCTTGGAGGAAAGCGACTATCTCGTCGAGACAGAGTTGACCCCGGACATGGACTCCCAGGCCGCGTTGCGACTAGCCAGGGAATTGGAGGCGAGCAGTCAAGCGCTCTACCTTGAGGCGGCCGAGAAGATCAGCCACCTGCCTCAGTTGGCCAGAGTATTCAGGAAACTGGGTCAAGAAATCTCCGATCATAAGCTCAGGTTGGAATCTCTTCCCAACAGTTAGATGCTCAAGGCGTGAAGTCAGATTGTCACCCTTCAAGCTCAACCTCTTCCGCAATTGGTTCAATGTCCTGTACATTGGTCATAGGTGTGTCTGCACTTGGTAGCCCTGTTCGGATATGGGTGTCTAACTTACGATGTCTTGGTGATGCTCACGTGACCTGGCGATATTCGGGCACTACTGACGGTGTCCGGGCCATAGTGGGCGTTCCGAGTCAGGTGGTCGAGCCAAAGCGGATCGACTGCCACCAGGCAGATCAGCGTAGCTTTATGGTCTGAGAGTGAAGGATGGCCGATCTGAGCGTTGATTTTGCGGGCCTCAAGTTGATGAACCCCTTCATGTTGGCCTCAGCCCCTTCCACAGCGACCGGGGAGATGATCCAGCGTGCGTTTGAGGCGGGTTGGGCCGGGGCAGTCACTAAGAGCATTGCCTTGGAACCAGCCAAAGACGTCCAGCCTCGTCTGGCGCGCCTGGCCATGGGCAGTAAGATAATCGGCCTGGAGAACATTGAACTGATCAGCCAGCGAAGTTTGGAGGCCTGGATCGAGGATATCGTGCAGATTAAGCGCCACTGTCCTGACCACATCCTCTACGCCAGCCTGACGGCCGCTGTGGAAAGGGAGGAGTGGCATTCTTTGATCAAGCAGGTTGAAGAAGCGGGTGTGGATGGCCTACAGCTCGACTTTGGCTGCCCTCATGGCATGCCCGGGAAGGGCATGGGCTCCGTGCAAGGGCAAGACCCTACTATCGCTGGCGATATCACGCGATGGGTGAAAGAGGTGGCTACCGTGCCGGTGATGGTCAAGCTCACCCCCAATGTCACCGATATCGTGCAGATAGGTAAAGCCTGCGAGGAGGCTGGTGCCGATGCTGTCGCGGCCATCGATACGGTCTCAGTGCTCATCGGGATAGATCTAGATCGGCTGGAGCCCCTGCCCTCGGTGGGAGGGACGTCAGCCTTCGGGGGTTACT
>JBFFDV010000171.1:0-5968 GCA_041559215.1 Anaerolineae bacterium
CGCTTTTGGCCCTGCCACTGCTTCTCTTCTGGCCTGTCACCCTCGGCGGTAGAAACCTCGTCCCCTTCGACAACCTTTACACCTTCCAGCCCTGGCAAGCCTTCGCCGACCAGATGGGGGTCAGCGTTCCTCACAATGAACTGCTCAGCGATCTGCTGCTTGAGAACTATGCCTGGAAGACCTTCATCGTCCAAGCGCTAAGAGAAGGGCAGATTCCCCTCTGGAACCCCTACCTTTTTGCCGGTGTCCCTTTCCTGGCCGCAGGGCAACACTCGGCCCTCTACCCCTTCAGCCTTCTCTTCTATACCCTTCCCATCGCTAAAGCGTACGGTTATTTCACTGTGCTGCACCTCTTTCTGGCTGGACTCTTCATGCACATCTACGTGCGCATCATCGGCGTCGGGAGATTGGGCTCCTTCATCGCCGGCGTGACCTATGCGTTCAGCCTCTTCATGATCGTCAGCGTGGACTTTCCCATGGTCATCGCCGCAGCCACATGGCTACCCCTGATACTGGCTGCAACGGAATTGGCGGTAAGAAGTCAGGAAGGAGAAGCACCCAAGCGTTCGCCAATTCCCTACGTTCTAGGTGGAGCGATCATCTTGGGGATACAGTTTCTGGCTGGTCACGCTGAGATGTCCTACTACGTGCTCATGGTCAGCGCCTTCTACGCGGCCTGCCGATTGGGCATACTCTGGTTGAGAGGAAGGCAAACGAGGAGGGTCCTCACCTTGGGCCTCTATTTGGCCGGCATGGTCACCCTGGGAGCAGGATTGGGCGCTGTGCAGTTAATCCCCTTCTATGAACTGGCGCGAGTCAACTTTCGTGAGGCCTCGGCGAACTACCAGGAGATCATAGGCTGGGCGTATCCTCTGCGCCAGGTGATGACTTTCCTGATACCCGACTTCTTCGGCAACCCGAGCCATCATACCTATCTCGACATCGTCACCCGTCAACTGACCTCTGTAACCCAAAACTTCAGGGGCGAGCCGGTCAATACCATATTTTGGGGCATCAAGAACTATGTCGAAGCAGGCAGCTACGTAGGGCTTCTACCGATCCTGCTGGCCCTCGTCGCCATCTTGCGTCGCAAGGACCGTTATACTTGGATCTTCGCTTCCCTGGCCATTATTTCGCTTCTTCTGACGTTTGGAACGCCCCTCTACGCCCTTCTATATTACCTGTTGCCGGGTTACAAACAACTCCATACGCCCTTCCGTTGGGTCTTCCCTTACACGGTAAGCATGGCCGTACTCGCAGGTCTGGGCGTGGAGTGTCTGGGCAAGGGGGTGCAAAAAGGATTTCGCACATGGCGCTCCTTCTTGAGCCCCCGTCTCATCGGCTGGATAGCCTTCTGGGCGGGGGTTGGAGGCCTGGCCGTGCTGGTTCTTGTCCTCCTGCAGCCGGGCCCCTTCATCGGCCTGGCAGACCGCTTCCTGACAAGGTCGGACTTGGCTCAGGGCGCCTTCGCCAATGGGCAGGTTCTCCTCTCCTACGAATGGCGCAATCTGTGCATCTTCAGCCTGTTCCTGATGGCTGCGGGAGGGGTGATTAGGCTCAGCTACTGTCGCCTCAATCTGCCCCGGCCCTGGCAGGCTCACGGCGTTTGGAAGCTCCTGGCCATAATCGTCCTGTGCCTGGATCTGCTGGTAATCGCCGCCGGGTTCAACCCAGCCGTTGATCCCAGCCTGGCAGAGTTCACCCCGCCCACGGTGAGCTTCCTGCAAGATGACGATGAACTTTACCGCCTGGCATCCTTCAACGCACCAGGGGAGAAGACGTTCAACGCCAATGTGGGCATGTATTACCGTTTGCACGACATCCGCGGCTACGACTCCATCATCCCCAAACAGTACGCCGAGTTCATGGGACTAATCGAGGAGCAGGGCGAACTTATCTACAACCGCATCGCGCCGCTGTACAGATACGACTCCCTCGACTCGCCCCTTCTGGACCTGTTGAATGTCAAGTATGTGATGACCACCCAACACATTCCGAACCCTGGCTACACCTTGGTCTACGACCAGGAAGTCCTTATCTATCGTAATGACGACTATCTACCACGGGCCTTCGTCGTGTACGAGGCGAAAGTTGTCGAGGATGAGAAAACACTCCTGCAGGACCTACCAGACTTCGACCCCAGGCAATCTGTGTTGCTGGAGGAACAACCGCCTCAAGAGTATCTGGGCCTTCCCGCCCCGGAAGAGCATAACACACCAGAGGTGAATTTCAGAGAGTACAGCATCAATCAGGTCGTCGTAGAGGTGGAAATGCCCCGTAGGGGATGGCTGGTCCTGGCGGACAGCTACTTCCCGGGCTGGGTCGCATTCCTCCAGATGCCCGATGGTCAGGAACAGCAGCTGCAAATCTACAAGGCTGACTACAACTTCCGGGCGGTCCCCCTGGAGCCTGGAAACAACATTGTGCGTTTCCGCTATAGCCCTATGTCCTTCAAACTGGGTGTGTATGGGAGCTTCATGGCCGCGGTGGTAGTCTTGGCCGGGGCTGGTTACTGGCTGTGGGGAATGTTATACCAGGAGGAGGAGGGCGACCCCCTCATCAAGCGGGTCATCAAGAACAGCATGACACCCATGGCCACTTCCTTCCTGAATAAGATCATTGACACCGCCTTCGCCATGCTGATGCTGCGTATCTTGGGGCCCGAGGGAGCAGGCAAGTATGGCTTCGCCGTGGTCGTGTTCGTGTTCTTGGAGATAATGTCCAACTTCGGCCTGAACACCCTGCTCACAAGAGAGGTATCGAAGGATCGCACCCAGGCCAACCGTTATCTGAGCAACACCGCCATTCTGCGGTTCATCATCCTGCTGGCCATCACCCCCTTGCTGTTCTTGTTCCTCGTCGCCTGGCGACGCTTCTTCGCCCTCGCGGACGATACCACCGTGACCATCCTCCTACTAGCGCTGAGCCTCATTCCCAGCAGCATCTCCGCAGCGCTGGGCTCCGTTTTCCTGGCCTATGAGAAGATGGAGTATCCAGCCGCGATCACGACGGTGACGACCATCATCAGGGTCAGTTTGGGGGTCATAGTGCTGCTGATGGGCTTTGGCATCATTGGACTGGCGGCGGTGGCCACAGTGACCAATGTCATCACCGCACTGATTCTCCTCTACCTCGTGGTCAAGCTGCTCTTCCGGCCCACGCTGGAGTTCGAACCTAGCTTCAATCGGGAGATGGTGGGCACCTCCTATCCCCTGATGCTGAACCACCTCTTGGCCACGGCTTTCTGGCGGGTCGATGTGACACTGTTGCAACCGATGAAAGGGAACACGGTTGTGGGCTGGTATACCACGGCATACCGCTTCCTCGACGGCCTGAACATCATCCCTTCCACCTTTACTATCGCCATCTTTCCCATCATGTCCCGTTATGCGAAGGAGGCACGAGAAGCCCTCATCCGAGCCTATACTATCTCCCTTAAGGCCCTCATCCTCGTCAGCCTGCCTGTGGCTTTGCTAACCACCTTCTACGCCGAAGGGATCATCCTCATCTTTGGTGGCCCAGCCTATCTTCCCCACGCCGCCATCGCCTTGCGCCTCCTGGTGTGGTCGGTGCCCTTCGGCTTCATGAACAGCGTGACCCAGTATGTGCTCATCGCCATTGATAGGCAACGTTTCCTGACCGGAGCCTTTGTCGTCGGCGCCAGCTTCAATCTGATCGCCAATCTATTGCTGATCCCCAGGTACAGCTACCAAGCGGCAGCAGTTATCACCATCTTCTCCGAGATAGTGCTATTGCTGCCCTTCTACTATGGAATACGGAAATACCTCTCCAGCGTCCCCTGGTTGAGCCTGACCTGGCGACCGCTTCTCAGCACTCTGGTCACCGGAGTCTTCCTTTGGCTGTTGCGCGACTTCACCTTCTTGCTAGTCATCCCCGCGTCGCTTGCTGTCTATCTCGGCTGTTTGATCCTGACGGGCACCTTCACTCGGGAAGATATCGCCCTCATGAAGCAAGTGCTTCCCGCCAGGCTGCGCGGTGGCGAAGCAGCGGTCGAGGCCCAGCAATAGACCCATCCTTTTTGCCCTCTGACCCCACCGTTGATATAATCCATTTTGGGGAGGTATCACCATGGCCGAACGAGCGTATGTCGAGAGCATCGCCCACCACGAAGGACAGACGGTAGCCATTGAGGGCTGGCTGTACAACAAGACGGATAAGGGCAAGCTGCGGTTCCTGTTGGTGCGGGACGGTACGGGCGTGATTCAGGCCGTGGTCTTTCAAGACGATGTATCGCCGGAGGCCTTCCGAGCAGCGCAAGAGGTTACTCAGGAATCCTCCATTGTCGTAACCGGCATGGTGAAGGCGGACGAGAGAGCCCCTGGGGGGTACGAACTTACCGTGAGCGACTTGGAGATCGTGCAATTGGCCGAGCCTTATCCCATTACGCCTAAGGAACATGGGGTGGGGTTTCTAATGGACCATCGGCACCTCTGGCTGCGCTCTCCCCGCCAATATGCCGTCCTGAAGGTCAGGGCCGAGGTCATTCGCGCCTGCCGAGACTATCTCGATGACAACGGGTTCATTCTGATTGACACCCCCATCCTGACTCCAGCCGCCGTTGAGGGAACCAGCACCCTTTTTGAGACCAGCTATTTCGGTGACACCGCGTATCTGACCCAGAGTGGCCAACTGTATAGCGAGGCCAGCATCGCTGCTTTCGGCAAGGTCTATTGCTTCGGCCCCACCTTCCGCGCTGAGAAATCGAAAACACGCCGCCACCTCCTGGAGTTCTGGATGGTGGAACCAGAGATGGCCTACGCCGATCTGGAAGATTGTATGCGCCTGAGCGAAGAGTTCGTCAGCTACATAGTGCAGACTGTGCTGGAGAGAAGAAAAGCGGAATTGGAACTACTGAAGAGGGACACTACCCCATTGGAGAGAGTTGAACCGCCTTTCCCCCGCATAGCATATGACCAGGCTGTTGAGATCCTGAACCGTAAGGGACTGGATTTCCAATGGGGCAGCGACTTTGGAGCGCCGGACGAGACAGCTCTGGTGGAGGAGTTCGAGAAACCGGTGCTGGTCCATCATTATCCTACGCAGGTCAAAGCCTTCTACATGGAGCCAGATCCGGAACGCCCGGAGCTATCCTTGTCCGTTGACTGCCTTGCGCCTGAGGGGTATGGGGAGATAATCGGTGGGGGGCAACGCATCGCCGATTACCACCTGCTGCTGCAACGGATCGAGGAACACGACCTGCCCCAAGAGGCTTACGAGTGGTATCTGGACTTGCGGCGCTATGGTTCCACGCCCCACTCCGGCTTCGGCCTGGGCATTGAACGCACAGTGGCCTGGATCTGTGGCCTGGAGCACATCCGCGAGACAATCCCCTTCCCGCGCATGCTCTATCGCATGTACCCCTGAGCCCAATAAGGATGAAGATTCGCCGCCGGCGCTATCTGCGCATAGTTCTGTTCTTCACCCGGCTGCTGCTTTCCTTGCTGTGGTGGGAGATCATCCTGGGTCGATTCCTGGCCCGCCGGTTGGTCCGGCGCGGGGCGATGGAGAGGCACCGCCGCAGGGCGGCCAGGTTCCGTGAGCTAGCCGTGGAGATGGGGGGCGTCTTGATAAAATTGGGTCAGTTCCTCAGTTCGCGAGCCGATGTCGTGCCGCCTGAAATCACCAAGGAATTGGCGGCTCTCCAAGACGAGGTACCGCCGGACCCCTTCCCACCCATCAAGAGGTCGATTGAGGAAGAGTTGGGAGCCCCAATTCCGGAGCTTTTCTCCCGCTTCGTCGAGGAGCCTCAATCCGGCGCCTCCCTGGGCCAAACCTACTACGCCTGGATGCCCAACGGGGACGCTGTGATAGTCAAAGTGCAGAGGCCGGAGATAGAGCAGCTTGTGGCTACAGACTTGGCGGCCGTGAAGTGGGCCATTGGCCTCATAAAATGGTACCCCGCTCTTCGGCGGCGGATAAACCTGGAAGCTCTTTTCGAGGAGTTCAG
>JBFFDV010000172.1:0-5960 GCA_041559215.1 Anaerolineae bacterium
GATATTCTCCTGATTAGTCAGGCATATATCGCGATAAGTCGCGGGATCCGTTCCGGGAAGATGGGTGGCGCGCCAGAAGGTTCGGCTGGAAAGCCTGCTTATGTCCCTCCAGGCAGATGACTGAGTGGTGGTCATCAACAAGGCAGTGGCTAGCATGAGAGGCAGGTGTTCAACGCCCACTATTTGACCATCATGCTCGACAGCATCCAGGTAGAAGGGTTCGGCTCCCAGGGTGCGAACCATACCGGTTACCAACTCAATCGCCGCGGGATGGGCGTTGGCCGAAGGCACGATGCAGTAAGTGGAACCAGTGAAAAGATCAGGTGTGGCTGCATCTATGCCTGCCTCATCCTCGCTCACCATAGGGTCACCACCTACGAAGTGCACGGTCTCGGGCAACAGTTCCTCAGCCCATTGCAAGACCTGTGCTTTGACGGTGGCTGTGTCGGTGATGACACAATTAGGCTTCAAATACGGAGCCGCCGCTTCAAATACATCTCTGATAGCCATGGCTGGCGTGGCGATGATCACCAAGTCGGCCTCCTCAATGGCAGAAATCAGATTCCCCTCCGCCTTGTCTGTGGCGCCCAGTTTACGAGCCTGCTTGAGCACGGAACTGTCCTTGTCATGACCCACGATCTCGAAATCCGGTTCTGCTTTCCGCAAGGCTAGGCCGATGGATCCACCGATCAGACCCAGTCCAACTATGGCAATTTTCGATCTAGACATTCAAGCCTCCTTAGTTAAGTTCGTCAGCAGCCTGCAGGGCCGCCAATAGTTCGCTCTCTCTCCCCCCTGCTCCGATTTTCTGGCGCCCATCCTCATGATGAGCGATGAGCCAAACCGCCTCGGGGGAGCAGCCCGCCTGCAGCGCCAGCTCAGCGCCCAAGGCGGCATGTTGTCTGTGGACGTAGAAGGGATAACGCCAGGTTCCAGGCTGCCCATCGATCCCCTCCCAAAGCCAAGGAGCGAGAGCATTGATCAAGACCGCGATCACTCGATGCCAGATCCGCACCGGCCCCACCGCTTTTCCCACATCGTGCAGCAAGGCAGCCTGCAACAAAGACTTCTCAGTCTCACTGCTTTCGCGCAAGGCCCGAAACACAGCCAAACAGTGGTGCCGATCCACCTTGGGCATGTTGTTAAACAGCTCAAGCTGGGGAACTCCCAGATACTGCTCCAGGTTGTCAGCCCTGTCACTACTGATACTGGCTCCCAGAGCCAGGGCGAACTGGCGCACGCGATAACGGGCACCCAAGGTACTCACACCCCTAATATCAAGCGCACGAGTAGAGAAAATGGCGGCCGGATGATCAAGCTAAACAGAGGGATGTACCGGTCGGCTATGATCAGCAAAAGGAGCAACATGGGGCCATACCTCTCATACTGCGCTATGGTATATGACCAGCGGATGGCCCAAGGAGCCCTGATGCTGCCCAAGATACCCATGAGCACCCCATAGCCGTCGAGGGGCGGCAAGGGTAACAGGTTGAAGACCGCCAAGCCGATGTTGACCATGGCGACTATAAAGAGCAACTCCAGCAAGAAGCCAGGCAGGATAGCCCACCCTACCCTCAAAGGGACAGCCAGCAAGGCGGCGGTTGCGAGGTTGGCCAAAGGACCAGCGAAGGACACGACACCCATGCCTATTCGAGGCCCATATCGCAACCTGTAAGGGTCCACGGGGACCGGCTTTCCCCAGCCTATGCCAAAGCCTGTAATAGCGGTTAAGAATATCATGAGGGTGCCGAGAGGGTCCAGATGCACTATTGGATTGAGCGATACCCGCCCCATCTGCCTCGCCGTAGGGTCTCCCATCTGAGAAGCCACCCAAGCATGAAAACATTCGTGAACGTCTATGGCGATCAAGACGGCGATGATGATGGCCACGAATCGGGTGAGATCTAGGCCAAATAACGACATACTACACTCCTTGATTCTGTACTTCCATAGTGGTATTATACCATAATTCGAGGTTAAGGGACAGAACTGGCCTTGATGTGATTTATGTGGTATAATAGTTGAATTGTTGAGGAGAAAACCCGGTCATGGTCATGGAAGTTCATCTGAACGACGTGGTTCGTTTACGGAAGAAACATCCCTGCGGCAGCGACGAATGGCGAGTAGTGCGCGTCGGTGCCGATATCGGCATCCAGTGCCTTAAATGCGAGCGCAGGGTTCTACTGCCTAGACGCATATTCGAGAAGCGAGTGAAGGCTTTCGTGTCCCAAGGAAGGGTATCTCCTTACGCGGGGCACACACCATGACTCTGGACAGGAGCTTCGCATCCGTTGTCAAGAACAGGGATTTCTTCACCCTCTGGATGGCGCAGATTATCTCCCAGACGGCGCAGAACGGCATCCATTATGTTCAGATAATCCTCATTGAGACCCTCACCCGTTCTACCGCGCACATGGCCATCGTGATACTGTCCTTTAGCCTGCCCGCCGTCCTACTGAGCTCTGTGGCCGGCATTGTGGTTGATCGCCTGTCTAACAAGCAGGTCATGCTGGCCAGCAACGCCATCCGAGTGCTCACTGTTGCCACCTACATCGTCGTTCTCGACCGCCTAGGGGGATGGACGCTGCTAATGGTTATCTACGCAGTCACCTTCGTCTCCTCAGCCATTGGACAGTTCTTCGCTCCCGCTGAGGCAACCACCATTCCTTTGCTGGTGGGCGAGGAGCGGCTGCTGACCGCCAACTCCCTCTTCAACCTCACACTTATCGGCACTGTGGTGCTGGGTTGGGTGATTGTCGCTCCCTTGACGGTAAAGATACTGGGGATAAAAGGTTCCTTCGCCATGGTGGCGCTGATGTATCTCGCCGCCTCGGGGCTGCTGGCCCGTATACCCCGTGACAAGCCCAAGTTGGTGGTCGAGTCCGGAGCTTCTGTATTGAAAACGGCCTGGGAAGAACTGCGCGAGGGATGGCATTATGTAGCCAGCAAGCGATCCATCCTGGTGGCCTTGAGTCAGCTGACCATGACCACAACTTTACTGATGATGATCGGCATGATCGCCCCGGGCTATGCCACTCGAGTTCTGGGCATGCTGCCCGAGGACGCCATCTTCGTCTTTGCCCCCGCAGGCGCAGGCATGCTGGCCAATACCTTTTTGGTAGGGCGCTTCGGATATAGATTCCGCAGGGAGGTGATGTCCAGCATAGGATTTGCGGCCATGGTTGTCAGCCTCTTCGGCTTAGGCCTGGCGGGTTTCGACCTTCCCCTGTGGTCAACAATCCCCAAAGTTCCGACCGTTATGTTTTTTTCCCTGACGCTGGGAGCGGAGATATCGCTGGTAGTCATACCTTCGGAGACGCTTCTGCAGGAGAAATCGCCCCCTGAGCTCAGGGGGCGAGTCATCGCCGTGTACTTCTTGCTGGCCAACCTGGTCGCTATACCGATAATGCTGATGGTAGGCACCATGGCGGACCAGATAGGCATCTCTCAGGTTGTCATGGGGGTAGTGCTCTTCCTCACGGTCATTGCTGCCACGACTACATATCAAGCATTCAGGTTCCGTGAGGTGGCTGGGGGTATCTATGAGGCTGGCACGGCGATTGAGTACCACTCCCACCCAGAGGATGAGTAGATAGTGAGGAGAATTTGAGTTCAAAGAGAAAAGTACTTGTCATAGGCCTAGACGGCGTTCCGCTTAATATCATGCAATCCTGGGCTGCGGAGGATAAGCTGCCCACCTTTCGCAGGCTTATGGAGCAGGGAGCGGTGGGGCAACTGAGATCAACGATGCCCCCCACTTCCGGGCCCTCCTGGTCCACTTTCATGACCGGCAAGAATCCGGGCAAGACGGGGATCTATGATTTCCTTTACCGCCGAAACGGCACTTATATCTTTCCACCGGTGAACGCCAACAGACGAGATGGGGTCGCCGTTTGGAAACTCCTCAGCGACCGGGGCAAGAGCGTAGGGACAGTGAACGTGCCCATGTCATATCCAGTGGAGGAAGTGAACGGTTTCATGATCAGTGGTTGGATGACCCCCTACTCGGCCGAGGACTTCATCTACCCGCCCGAGCTGGGGCAGGAGTTAAGAGACACAATAGGTTACTACACTATATATCCAACAGAGACCTTCACCGAGGCTCGTCACAATAGTTTCTTCCAAGCTTGCGATGATCTGCTGGACATGCGCACCAGAACTGCCCTCTACCTGATGGACAATTACTCCTGTGATTTCTTCATGGTCGTCATCTTCGACACCGACCGCGTTCTGCATCAGTTGTGGCACTACCTGGACCCAGCCCACCCCTGGCGTACCCCAGGCGACGGCACAGACAAGAGCGGGCCTGTACTCAGATACTTCCAACGAGTGGACGAAAAAGTCGGTGAGATCATCAGCAGGGCTGATGAGGATACACTGGTCATCGTCCTTTCTGATCACGGCATGGGGCCCGCCCACAACTTCATCGTCCTCAACAACTGGCTGCTAGATGTGGGACTTCTGCAACTGAGGCGTGACGCCTGGAGGGCTTTCAAGTATCAGCTCTTCAAGAGGGGGTTCACATTGCGCAATGTTCATCGCCTTGCGGACAGACTAGGCCTGGCCAGGCATGCCGAATACAAGGGCCTCTATTCGATGGATCACCTGATGAAGCTAGTGTTCCTGTCCTTCCTGGATGTGGACTGGTCTCGCTCGAAAGCTTACTCTTTTGGGCGGCACCTGGGTTCCATCTATCTGAATGTAAAAGGCAGAGAGCCGGAAGGCATCGTGAATCCTGGCAGAGAATACGAGGAGGTGAGGGAGGAGATCGCTCGCCTGGCCCGGCAGTTTGCTCATCCCCAGACGGGTGAGCCCTTGATCGGCGAGATTCTGAAGAAAGAGGACATCTATCATGGACCCTATCTCGACCGGGCACCCGACCTCATCCTGCGCCCCCGGGACGAGAGCAATATCTTCTTCGGACTGGCCGATTTTGGGTCCAACATCACCGTGGACACCGTCTATCGGTACTCTGGCATGCACCGCGACTATGGCCTGCTGATGATGAGCGGGGAGGGGGTCAAGAAGGGAGCGGCGATAGAGGGTGCGGGCATAGAGGATCTGGTCCCCACTATCCTCTATGCCATGGGCGAGCCCATTCCGGAGGACATGGATGGTCGTCCGCTGGCCCAGGTCTTCTCCGAAGAGTTTCGGGCACAAGTTCCGGTGCTCTATGGCGAGGAGGGCACCTCGAGAGAGCTTGGTGAAACCGGGTACAGCGAGGAGGCCGAGGAGGAGATCAGAGAACGGCTGAAAGGTTTGGGCTACCTGGGCTAGCTTGCTCTTCCTCGCCATGTGACCTCTATCAGGTCACCATTGATGGCAACTTTGTCCCCTGTCTCTATCTTAGAGACGTCTATGCGGTCCACCATGGCGATGTCGGCGATGATGGCGCCCACCGCCACGATAGCCTCGCTCTGAGCGTTGATGATCCCCGCCGGGGCCAGGCCGTTCTTGCGCAGCCGGTACAGCGTGTACGAGCCCACGGTGCTGCCCTTGCCAGTGGGAAAAACGAGTATCTTGCGGCAAATAGACCGCCCTTGTAGCTCGTGGCCTGGCTCCACCACCACACCCGTCTCGGGGTCCACTCCACCGAAGAAGCCTATCGCTTCGCGGGAGACCAGTGCTTCTCCTTGCGCTTGCCCTTCCACAATCACCCTGCCCTTCAGCTTCATTCCAGCCACCTACCCTCCACCGCAGCCTCGATGCACCGAGTCAGCGAACCAAAGCGCACTTGCAGACCGAGATGGCTCAGGAGATACAAAGCGCCCTTACCGGAGTTGGTGGCCACGCTCTCGAACCCCATCTCCTGCAAAGGCGCTCCCAGCGGGCAGGCATCGGCCACCACCCTACCCCCAGAAGCCTCTATCACCGCCGCCAACCCTCTGGTCTTGGCCACGGTGAGCGTCTGTCGAGCCGTGGTGACCCACAACTGGGCCTTTGCCCTTCTGCCGTTCAGC
>JBFFDV010000173.1:0-5946 GCA_041559215.1 Anaerolineae bacterium
GGACCTTGGTCATGAGGTACACCTCGTAGCTGGTGAGATATCTTCCACCACTGAGGGCTCCAACACAGTCATCCCTCTGCTTTCTTTCCTCCACCCCGAGATAGTATCGCTAACGGAGACAGCCTTCGACCGCAGACTGACAGCGGAACAAGCGCAGGTACTCGGGCGGGAGATAGAGCATTTCGCTAGGCAGATAGAGCGGTCCTTACTGAAGGTGATAACGGAGACGGGAATCTCCATGCTCAGCATCGAGAACGCTCTGGCCATTCCCTTGAACTTGCCCCTCGGCCTGGCGCTGCACAGACTCATCACTAGCACCGGGATACCATCTATAGCCCGTCATCACGACCTATATTGGGAGAGAGAACGGTTCCGGGACAGCAATGTCGACCAGCTTCTTCGAGACTCGTTCCCCCCCGCGATAGATTGGCTACTGCACGTCACTATCAACCGTGCCGCCCAAGAGGAATTGAAGTTGCGAAAGGGTATCGAGGCCCGCTGGTTTCCGAACAGCTTTGATTTCTCAGCCATCCAGAGAGTTGACGACTATAATCGCGATTTGAGGGACTCTTTGGGACTGCAGTCGGGACAACTTATGGTCTTACAACCCACCCGCATCGTGCAACGGAAGGGTATCCAGCGAGCGATAGAACTCCTGGCACATCTGCGCGAAGATTTCGGCCTAGACAGTGTCCTAGTCATCTCTGGGCCTGTGGACAACAGGGAGGAAGCCTATGCCCAGTGGGTCTTCCAAGAGGCCCTTAGGAGACAGGTGCCCCTGATTTACGCAGTTGATAGTATAGACCTCGATCGGCGCACAATAAATGGGCAGAAGATCTATTCCATAGCCGACGCCTACGTTCATGCGGATCTAGTAACCTTCCCCAGTGATCTGGAGGGGTTCGGCAATCCAGTTGTGGAAGCGGCCATGTATCGGAAACCCCTGTTCGTGAACCGCTATCCTGTTCTGGCTGACGTCATGGAGCTGGTCGAGGGGATCTTCGACTTCGTAGTAGTAGACGACGAGGTGAGTGTTGATGCAATACAAGCGGTTCACAGACTCCTTATCGACACGAGACTAAGAAGAGAGGTAACCGAGCGCAATTTCCGAATCGCCAAGACGCACTTCTCCTATGAGAACCTGAGAGAGAGACTGGCGAAGACACTGCAAGACCTATCTGAAATCATCCGTCCAACTGAGAGCGGATAAGCGCGAAGGAGAGAAGTGGCAGGAACGACACTGGATCCCAGCATTCAGAAGCATATTGAAGAGATAGGCGAAGCCGATATCCTGGTGGGCATCCCCAGCTACAATAACGCGGACACCATAGCTCACGTGGTTAGGGCAGCGGCCGAAGGAATGGCCAAACACTTCCCCGATATGAAGCCAGTACTGGTTAACTCCGATGGCGATTCGGCGGACGGCACCCGCGATATCGTGCTGTCCACACCTACGCCTGAGAAGGTGCGCAAGATAGCATTCGTATATCCTGGGCGCTCAGGCAAGGGAATGGCTCTGAAGGCGATCATGCAGATAGCACAAGCCTTGGATACAAAGGTCTGTGTGACGGTGGACAGCGATCTTCGCAGCATAACCCCAGAGTGGATCAAGCGTTTGGCCAGCCCTGTTGTGGAAGAGGGATATCACTACGTGACCCCTTACTATATCCGCCATAAGTATGACGGCACCATCACCAACAACGTCACTTTTCCTATGACGCGCATGCTCTACGGAGTAGAGGTGCGCCAGCCCATTGGTGGCGATTTCGGCTTCTCGGGAGAAGTGGTCGAATCCTATCTGGCTAAGGATGTCTGGGACACAGACGTGGGCGCTTTCGGTATTGACATCTGGATGACGACAACGGCCATCAACGAGGGTCTCGAGATTTGTCAAGCACGCCTAGGAGCCAAGATCCACAATCCTAAGGATCCAGCCGCATCTCTGGGCCCGATGTTCGTCCAGGTTGTAGGTACTCTGTTCAGCATGATGGCCCTCTATGAGGACAATTGGAAGAAGGTGCAAGGCGTGAGGATTGCTCCGATCTTCGGCGAGCCAAGAGAGGAAAAGCCCGAGCCGGTTCCTGTAACCTTAGAGCCGATGATAGACAGGTTCCGCGCAGGATGGAAGGAGCAGGGAAGAACCTGGCAGGAGATACTGGCACCAGAGAACCTCGTAGCGATAGAAGAGATAGCCAACCTCAGCTATGGGCGATACGAGTTTCCCGCCGAGGCGTGGGCCAAGCTCGTTCTCGATTTTTCCGTGGTCTACAACAAGGGACCAGAGAACCCAGACGACATCGTTCTGGCCATGACCCCGCTGTACTATGGCCGGTCAGCCAGCATGGTCAAGCAGATGCAGGAAATGAGTAGCCAGGAAGCAGAGCAGTTCATTCGCGCCCAGGCCAAGGTCTTCGAAGACCTAAAGCCGTATCTCATCGAGAGATGGAATGCTGCCTGAAATAGCGCTGAGCCTCCATAGAGGCGGAGGTCATCGCCGCCACTATCTGGCTTCCCGGCATGCGTGACACAGGAAAGCCAGATGATGTTTGCCCATGTCTTTAGGGCTTGCGCGGCGATTGCGCAAGCCCCAATATGTAGGCGGGAATGAAGCGCGAGGGGTGTCCCCCGCGCTCCCCGGGCTTCTGCTGCGCAACGCCCTCTGTGATATACCTTGACAACACCCTACCACACGGGTAAAATGCATTGGGAGAAAACAGGATCGAACCTATCCAGCGATCGCTACAAAGTTGTGAGAGACAGAGCATGACCGACCACAACGAGGAAGCAAGGAGCCTCTTCATCGGCATTGATCTCGGCGGCACAAAGATCAGCACCGCCTTGGTAGGTGCGCAGGGGCAGATCATCGCCAGGGATTACAGGGAGACCGAGGCCTCAAAAGGGCGCAGCTCGGTCGTGGCTCGCATGATAGATGCGGCCTCCGATGTGATGAATAGCGGAGGCGTCCTGCCAGCGCAGATCAGCGGAGTGGGCGTTGCCGCTCCTGGCCCCATTGATGTAAGATCCGGCGTTGTGACTACGCCACCCAATCTGCCGGGCTGGAAAGACGTACCCCTCAAACGGTTGATCCAGGACGAGCTCGGGCTGCCCACCACTCTCGAAAACGATGCCAATGCCGCGGCCCTGGCGGAACACCGCTTCGGCGCTGGTCGGGGGACGCAGCACATGATCTACGTCACGGCCAGCACCGGCATAGGTGGTGGATTCATCCTTGACGGACAGCTCTATAGCGGGGCTACCGGTGCGGCGGCGGAGATCGGGCATATGACTCTTCTGCCACATGGGCCCCGCTGTGGTTGCGGCAACCGGGGCTGCCTAGAGGCGCTGGCCTCGGGGACCGCCATTGCTCGGGAAGCACGAGAGCGCGTCGAGCGTGGGATACCGACGCTAATCGCCGATTTGGCCGAGGGTGACCCCAACCGTATCTCAGCCAAACTAGTAGCCCAAGCCGCCTCTCGAGGAGACGTTGAGGCCCAAGAGATACTCGCTGACGCCATGAACTACCTGGGCGTGGGCATGGCAAACCTGGTCGACCTCTTCAATCCCGAACTCATCGTCATCGGCGGGGGGCTGACGAAGATGGGCGAGCGCCTCTTCGACCCGGTGCGCCGCATCATACGGCGAAGAGCCTTTCGCGCCGCTGCACAGGCTGTGCGGGTCGTCCCTGCCCAGTTGGGCGATGATGTGGGTGTCCTAGGAGCAGCAACCGTAGCTATGCTTCAAAGCAAATAGAGTTCAAGGAATTAAGAAAGGAGAAATGAATCTACATGGCTGTAAATGTTGGCATCAACGGATTTGGCCGCATCGGACGGCAAGTGCTTAGGATCATCCTGGAACACTACCCCGAAAAACTGCAGGTGGTGGCAGTCAATGACCTCTTTGATCCGGCCACCAACGCCCACCTGTTCAAATACGATACGAACTACGGGCGGTATCCAGGGACCGTAGAGGTGCAAGGTGGCAACCTGATCGTTGAGGGCAAGGAGATCAGAGTCTTCGCCGAGCGTGAGCCTTCGAAATTGCCGTGGCGAGACCTCGACGTTCAAATCGTCATAGAATCAACCGGTGTTTTCCGAGAAGGCCCCTTAGCAGCCGCTCATCTAGAGGGTGGAGCGAAGAAGGTAATCATCAGCGCTCCCGCCAAGAAAGAGGATATCACCATCGTCCTGGGCGTGAATGAAGACTGGTATGATCCCGAGAAGCACCACATCATTTCCAACGCCTCGTGCACAACTAACGGCCTCGCACCCGTGGCGAAGATCCTGAACGACCAGTTCGGCATCGTCAAGGGCCTGATGACCACCATCCACGCTTATACCAGCGGACAGCGCCTCTTGGACATGGGACACAAGGACCTGCGTCGTGCCCGTGCAGCGGCGATGAATATCGTCCCTACGACCACAGGGGCAGCCCGCGCCATAGGGGTGGTCATTCCTGAGTTGGAAGGCAAACTGGATGCATTCTCGCTTCGCGTTCCCACCTCTACCGTCTCCCTCGTTGACCTCACAGTGGAGATAGAGCGGGAGACAAGCACCGAAGAGCTGCGGGGGGCTTTCAAAGCTGCGGCTGAGGGGCCTTTGAAGGGCATCCTGGGCTACAGCGAGGAACCGCTGGTTTCGATAGATTACAAAGGCGATCCCCGTTCCAGCATTGTTGACGCCCAATTTACGCAAGTCATCCTGGGCAATATGGCCAAGGTGGTCTCCTGGTATGACAACGAGTGGGGCTATTCGGTGCGTTTGGCGGATCTGGCCAATTATATCGCGGAGCGGCTTTAGACAACGAAGCGAAGGTTAGGCCACAACCCGCCTTCTCAACCTCTCTGAGAGTTGGGGAAGAAGATTGACGCTACTTCCCGCCCGTGCTTGAAGGAGAACGATATGCGCAAGAGAACGGTGAAGGATATCCCAGTGAAAGGGAAGCGTGTCCTACTAAGAGTGGACTTCAATGCGCCCTTGGCTGACGGAGAAGTGGCCGATGATACGCGCATTCGCGCTGCCTTGCCCACCATCCAATACCTGCTGGACCAAGGAGCCGCGGTTATCCTCATGTCCCACCTGGGCCGCCCCAAGGGAAAGATTCGCGAGGAACTGCGGATGGACCCCGTGGCTCAGCGCCTTTCTGAACTGATAGGCCGAGAAGTCATCAAGGTGGATGACTGCGTAGGGCCAGGGGTAGAAAGGGCAGCCGCCGCGCTAGGGCTGGGTCAGATCCTTCTGCTGGAGAATCTCCGCTTCCACCCCGAGGAAGAGGACAACGATTCGGCCTTTGCCCAACAACTGGCGTCCCTGGCGGACATATACGTAAATGACGCTTTCGGGACCGCCCATCGCGCTCACGCCTCGACAAGCGGGGTGGCTGAATACCTGCCGGCAGTGGCTGGTCTGCTCATGGAGAGAGAACTGGACTTCTTGGGCAAGGCGCTGACCAGCCCGGAGCGCCCGTTTGTAGCGATCTTAGGAGGTGCCAAGATCTCTGATAAGATTGGCGTCGTCCGTAATCTACTGGGAAAAGTGGACCTGCTGCTGATCGGCGGCGCCATGGCCAACACATTCCTTAAGGCCCAAGGGTACCAGGTCGGACAGTCCCTCGTGGAGGACGAGAGCCTGCCCATGGCTCGGCAGATACTGGAGCAAGCTGGCGACAAGTTAGTGTTGCCGGTGGACGCCATTGTGGCCGACGACTTCTCCGCTGAAGCAGAAGCCAAGACTGTGAGTATCGAGAACGTCCCGCCGGGTTGGCGCATCCTGGATATCGGGCCCAGGAGCCTCAGCCTCTTCAAGGGGAAGCTCGCCTCAGCCAAAACCGCGGTCTGGAACGGTCCCATGGGCGTGTTTGAATTTCCCAAATTCGCTGTTGGCACCATCGCTTTGGCCAGTACCTTGGCCGAAACGGCGGCTACAACCATCATCGGCGGTGGCGATTCGA